>CANQXV010000041.1 GCA_947627895.1 uncultured Bacilli bacterium | reverse complement strand
GTCGTAGGTTCGAGTCCTACGAGGTCCACCATAAAATGAATATTTCCCTTATTTTAAGGGATTTTTTCTTTCTAAATTATTATAAAATACACTTTGCTAAATTAAATTTTTCTCTTGATTTTGAAAGAACATAATGTATAATATTATTACTATTATTTAATATACTTGAATTTATCTTGAAATGTAGTATATAATAATAGTGAACAAAGTTAAATGACTTCGTTCTAATATTTATAGGACTAAAAAGAGACACCCATTAGTGGCGCTCGTTAGTCCCGTTTAATTGGGTCGAGCACCTTATCTATGCAGATATGGTGCTCATTTTTTAATGCTTCTGAATGGTTTGAATTAGGTACAAAATTATCACAAGGATAACTAAGTATTCCATAAGTCTCCTCAATCATAGGACATCACCTCGCTTTCCTTTTAAATTTTAGACTTAATTGGACTAACGAGGGAAGCACCGATTTAGGGTATCTCTTAAAAATAATTATAATATAATTTATAGTAAAAATCTATTAATATTGGGCATTTTTCCTTAATATTATATGAAAATTTTATATTTAAATAAAAGATAAAAATAAAAAATAAAGTATTTACAAAAATCATTTTATGGTGTAATATTATAGCGTGACTTAAGAAAATAGTCATATTCAAAAATATGCAGGTGTGGCGGAATTGGCAGACGCACTAGACTTAGGATCTAGCGAAGCAATTCATGGGGGTTCAAGTCCCTTCACCTGCACCAAATTTTGATGAAAAGGCTTTGTTTAAAGTCTTTTTTAATGTCTCTATTTTGGGGTAGGGTTGCTTAATCAAGGATTTAATGGTAAAATGTTTATGTGCTGGAGTGAGTTTATGGATAGAACAAGCATTTTTAGTGTTAAAGAATTACGGCAAGAATTAATTCTTCTTAATTTGAATGAAATAATGGATGCGATTGAAAAAAGAGGATATAATGTAACCAATCAATTAGTTGGTTATTTTATCACGGGTGATGATAAATACATAACCTCATATGAAAATGCTCGTAAAAAGATTCGGCAATTTGATCGTAGTGAAGTATTAATGGCATTAATTAATGCCTATTTAGGTCGATAATGCGGACATTAGGTTTAGATCTTGGAACTAAAACTTTAGGTATTGCCATAAGTGATCCAAGTAATACAATTGCAACACCGGTTAAAGTTATAAAATATCCGGAAGGAGACTACGCTTATTTAACCAAGGAACTAAAAAATATAATTTTGGAATATAAAATTACAGATATTGCTTTAGGATATCCTAAAAATATGGATAATTCGGTAGGCTTTGCGGCTCAAAGAAGTTTGGATTTTAGCACATATTTAAAAACATTTCCGGTTAAAATTCATCTCGTTGATGAAAGACTTACGACGGTATCAGCTCTAAATATTTTAAAAGAAACAGGAAATCGCAATATTAAACAAAAAAATGTAGTTGATGCAGTTGCAGCCAGTCTAATTTTAGAAAGTTATTTAAGAGGTAAAAAAGATGAATAATAAATTAGAACTTGAAATTGATGGTAAAAAAGAAATTTATGATATTATATTAAAAGTGGATGTAAAAGATGAAAATGGCACTTACATTCTTTATACTCAAAATGAAAAAAATGATGTAGGTGATATCATTGTCTATGCTGGTATTTTAGAAGAAAAGAAAGATAAAGTAAATATTAAACCAGTGGAAGATGAAGAAAAGTTAGAGTTACTCGCGGATATATTAGAACAAATTAAAACAAGAACAGATAAAAAAGAGGTTGAAAAAAAATGAAAAAGGTATTAATTGGATTAGGTATAGCTATTGTTTTAGTAGTAGTTGGAGCTATGTCTTGGTATTTATTTAGTTTAACTAGTGTTTCTAAAGATAATAAAGAGGTTAGTTTTACTGTTGCATCAGGAACATCTACCAAAAAGATAATTAGTGATTTATATGATGCGGGATTAATAAAAAGCAAATTAGCATCTTTAGTTTACGCTAAACTTAATAAAGTAACTATTCAAGCCAGTACTTATACTCTAAATCCTAGTATGAGCACTAAAGAAATATTTGCCTCATTAAAATATGGTAATAAGAAAGAAAATACCTTAAGATTAACTTTCGTGGAAGGCATGCGACTTTCTGATTACTTAGAGGTTATTGCTGAAGCTTATGATTGGCAAGTTGAAGATTTAGTTAAAGAAATAAATGATAAAGCCTTTTTACAAGAGTTAATTGCGGAATTTTCCTTTTTAGATGAAAGTATCTTAAATGATAAATTATATTATGGTTTAGAAGGCTATTTATATCCCGATACTTATGAATTTTATAAAGATGCTACTTTTAAAGATATTATTAAAAAAATGTTAAAAGGATTAGAAACGCAATTAAATAGTCTTAATTTAGGTGGTGAATATTCCCTTCATGAAATATTAACGATGGCTTCAATTGTGGAAAAAGAAGCTATAAAAGGGGAAGATCGAGCTAAAGTTGCCCAAGTAATATATACAAGACTTGCTAGAAATATGAATTTAGGGATGGATGTAACCGCCTACTATGGGGTTAAAAAGAGTATGAAAGAAACTCTTACGACCCAAGATTTAGAAAATGTAAATCCTTATAATACGCGCTTACTTTCATTTATTGGTTTACCAGTAGGACCAATTTGTAGTCCAAGTTTGGAAAGTATTAAAGCCGTTTTAAATCCGGCCGATACTGCATATATATATTTTTATGCCGATACTGATACCGGCAATGTATATTTCACCGATAGCTACAATGAGTTTTTAACTTTTAAAGAAATATACGGATAGGAGTAGTAAATGAAACAACAAATATTAGAAATGGAGCAATATGCTGTAGATAATAATGTTCCCATTATTGAAAAAAAATCAATTGCTTTTATTATGAAATATATTAAAGAACATGATATTAGAAATATCTTAGAAATAGGTAGTGCAATCGGTTATTCGGCTATCCTTATGGCATCAAGTACGGAAAATGTTCAAGTTACAACTATTGAAAGAGATGAAGTAAGATATATGGAATGTCTAAAAAATGTTAAAAAATGTGGTTTTGAAAAGAAAATTAATGTGGTATTTCAAGATGCTTTAGAATTAAATTTAAGTGAAGATTTAGAATATGATTTAATATTTATTGATGCGGCTAAAAGCCAAGATACCAGATTTTTTGAAAAATATAAACATTTTTTAAGTAAAAATGGGACAATTATAACTGATAATATTAAATTTCATGATTTAGTAGGTAATACTGATAAAATTGAAAGTAAAAATTTAAAAGGTATGGTTCGGAAAATTGAAGAATATATTGAATTTTTGAAATCAAATACGGAATTTGATACTAAGTTTTATGATATAGGTGATGGCTTATCAGTAAGTGTACGGAAAGAAGAAAAATAGTTGTCGTTACAAGTAAGAATATTATTTCTTATTTAAGAGCAAGAGAAGATATAATTTCTCTTTATCCTCTTAAATCTTTTTGTGTTGGGTATCCTTTAGAGTTTGAAATTAAAGATATTGATGGTTATTGTTTAATAAATAGAATTTTAACTAATGCCGATGTTTTAAAATTAAAAGAAGTTTTAGCAGTATCCTCTATTAAAGGGTTAGTGTTTGATGATTTAGGTTTAATTTTAGTTTTAAAAGATCTAAATGTTCCTAAAATATTAATGCTTACGCATTTAGGTAATAGTTTAAGAGGAATTACTAAATATTTAGAATATGTTGATACGGTTATGATTTCAACTGATTTAGCTTATGAAGAAATAGCTTATATTTTAAATAATACCCCTAAACCTTTAGTATTATTTACCTTTGGTTTAGTTCCTTTAATGTATTCGAGGAGAACCCTTTTAACTAATTATGCCTTAAATGCAAAGACACCAATCCCCAAAAAAATTACATCCCATATTAATGAAAAATACTTTCATATTGTTGAAAATGACTATGGGACGGTATTTTATACCGGTAAATATTTTTTAAATAAAGAAGCCGATAAATACCCCAATGTTTATGCGGAATATTATAATCCTTTGTTTTTATCCGATGAAGAAATAAAAATGGTAATAGATAATAATTATACAAATATTGACACATTTAGTTTTTTACTTGATAAAAAGACGATGTATAAACTAAAGGAGGAAGATTAAGATGGAATTACTTGCTCCAGTTGGCCGAATTGAAAATGTAAGATTTGCTTTTTTTTATGGGGCCGATGCCATTTATTTAGGAGGTAGAGACTTTTCTCTTCGGGCTAATGCTAAAAATTTTTCACTTGATGAAATAAAAGAGGCTGTTACTATTGCCCATGGTTTAGGTAAAAAAGTCTATGTTGCCGTCAATATTGTTTTTCATGATGAAGATTTTCCTAATTTAGAAGATTATTTAAAAATCTTGGATTCAATTGGTGTTGATGCCATTATTGCTAGTGACATCACCGTCGTTTCTTTAGTGAAAGCCCTAAATTTAAAATTTGAAGTTCATCTATCGACCCAAGCTAGTGTTTTAAATAGTGATGCCGCGAGGTTTTGGCAAAATCTAGGTGTAAAACGCATCGTTCTAGCGAGAGAAGCCTCTCGGGAAGATATAAAACAAATAAAAGATGATACTGGCCTTGATTTAGAGGTATTTATTCATGGAGCCATGTGTACTTCATTCTCGGGTAAATGTGTATTATCTAATTATATGACTAATCGGGATGCCAACCGAGGAGGTTGTGCCCAAATATGTCGTTGGAATTTTGAAATTAATGAAAAACCTGATTTAACAATAACTCCGAAAGACTTAAATATGGTGCCATTTATTGAAGATATGATTAACTTAGGAGTTACCTCTTTTAAAATAGAAGGAAGAATGCGTTCTATTTATTATATTGCAACCGTTATTTTAGTTTATCGCCGTCTTATCGATAAAATTAAAGCTAAAACTTTGACCGAAAAAGAAGCAACCTATTATCTAAACATTTTAAATAGATGCGCAAATCGTGACTCAACACCCCAATTTTATGATAAATTACCAGGGGTGAATGAACAATACTTCGCCGGTCGAGATGAGGTATCCAATAAAGATTTTTTAGGTTTAGTTTTAGAATATGATGAAAAAACTAATTTAATTAAAATGGAACAAAGAAATTATTTTAAAGTAGGTGATGTAGTGCAATTTTTTGGACCAAATACCGAAACTTTTGAAATGACGGTGACCGAACTTTATGATGAAGAAAAAAGACCAATAACGGTCGCTAGACATCCTCAAATGATAGTTTATATGCGGGTTATTAGAAAAGTAAATTATCTTGATATGATGCGCGTTAAAATATTTGATTTAATTAAGTAAATCTATGCAAGAATTAGGTAAAATGTCATATAATATAAAAGTATTTGACAAATCATTTATTTTAGTGTAACATTAGTACTTGATAAAACATTAAGGAGTTTGATCAATAAAAAATGAAAAAAGAAAATAGTTTTGTTTTAACAGCAGAAGGCTACTTACAAGCCGAAACAGAATTAAATGAACTTAAGACTGTTAGAAGACCCGAAGTAATTAAAGCTTTAAAAGAAGCTCGTGCTCTAGGAGATTTATCAGAAAATGCAGATTATGATGCTGCTCGTAATGAACAAGCCATAATTGAAGCAAAAATAGCCGAATTAGAGTATAAATTAGAACATTGTGAAATAATTGATAATGCTGATAAATCTATTGTCAATTTAGGTTCATTAGTAACTATTAGTTATGACGATGGAGAAAAGGAAGAATATAAGATAGTTGGTTCAATGGAAGCTGACCCATTTGATAATAAAATATCAAATGAATCACCTTTAGGAATTGCTTTATTAAAACATAAAAAGGGTGATACAGTTAAAGTTGATAGTCCAAATGGTGGCTATAATATTCGGATCGAAAAAATAGCTTAGACGGAAGTGAAAAACTTTCGTTTTTTTATGATTTTGTTTACTTTTCGTCTAAATCAAAATTTACTACATTTTACTACATATTTAAATAAGAATACAGAGTGTAAAGAAATATTTCTAAATATTGTTATAATATCTTTAAAGCTGTATAATACCTATAAGAATAAAATAAGTAGTTTCTTTACAAATAAAATTAAGAAAGGATAGCAAATATGAAAGAATACCAAAATAGCAAAAAAAATTTAGCGTTTTTAATAGTAGGAGTACTAACACTATTAATAGCCATAGTTGGTGCAACATATGCTTTTTTTTCAAGCCCAAACAGGACAAGGCCAATCAGCAAAAGTAGATGTTGCAACCGGTACAACTGATAATTTAACATTTACTATTGCCGATATGAATGTAATAGATCCTACTGGTGATGTTGAAACTAAAAATATAGTTGATACGCATAATAGATCTGATGAAGCAGAAAATGCAGAATTAGTAATAAATGCAAATGTTAATAACTTTGGACCAACTAATACCAGTTTAGGAGATGGAGTAGAAGCAACAGCAAAGTTAGTAGCAAATGATAATACAAAAACAGCTGAAGCCAAATATAATGTATATTTAGTACTTGATCAAAATGAATTGGAATATACAACAGACAGTAAACCGGAATTAATCTTAACAGTACATGAACCTGGAAAGAACAATACAGAATATACAAGTATAGTAACACCATTAGACCATCACACAAAAGACACAGATAATGGTAGAGATATAGCAGGATATGATATAACTGGGCAAAGAGCAGTAATAACTATTGCGGAAGACTATCTAATAAATGTTACTGAAGAATCTAAAGATTTAACAGAAATCCAAACCTGGAAAGTACAAGTAACATTAGTAAATTTAAATGAAGATCAAAATAATAATACAGGGAAAAGTGTAACAGGAAGAGTAATAATAACAACCGAAAAGGATATAAAATTATCAAATATAAATACACTTGATATAGTAAGAACTGGAGAAACAATAAAAGCAACAGCAGTAACAGAAGATACAGATAATATAACAGAATATTATTTTAAAATAGATGGGGGGGGAACCCAGTAGCAGCAATTGCAATAGTAGAAGAATATGGCTGGGAAAAAGGAAGTTCAGCAACACATGAATTTAGTTTATTAAGTGCAGATACAGAGTATACAATTTCAACATATGGAATAGATAAAAATGGTTTTAAAACCAATGTATATGAAACCAAGGTAGCAACAGGAGAAACAGAAATACCAAAAATAGAAAATGTAGAAGTAACACCATCTTTTGATAATATAAAAGTTAGTGTCACAGCAAGTGTTGGAGTAACAAGTTATGAATATGCAATAGATGGTCAAGATACCATGACAGACACATCAAGTGAACATACATTTGAAGGATTAAAAGAATTAACAAATTATACAATAACAATAGTAGGAATAAAGGGAGCAGAAAAAACATTACCATATATAATTAATGTTCAAACTTTAAAAGAACCATCATGTTTGGAAGGAGAAAATGTTCAAACATGCTTAACAAGAAGAGATAAAGAACAGAATACAGACAATCCAACATTATTATTTCATAATTCAGAATTAGAAAATGGAGCAAGTGATAACGTACATAATTATGTATGTTTAGATAGCAAAACCGGAGAAAAAGAATGTGCAAATGATGATTTATACAGAATAATAGGTTTATTTACAAATGCAGGTGAATACCAGATGAAATTAATAAAAGCTGATTATACCACAAGCAAAATGCTAGGAGCAGCAGCAACTAATGGAGAAACAAGTGCATATAAAGGAAACTATATTGACGATAATAATGATGTAAATAATTATATAGAAAAAGGCTCAATGGATACTAGTAATATAGCATCATACTTCTGGACAAGTAGTGATAATCATATAAACTTATGGAAAGGTAGTGCATTAAACACATATAACTTAAATACAAAGTTTAAAGAATACCTAGAAAACCAAAAACCAGGAATAATAGATCATATAGAAGACCATGAATGGATAACTGCAGGAAATATATACGATAATATAGCTAACCAATACGCAAACAATGCCTATAAAAACGAAATTACAAATTATGATAGAACGGGCGGAGGAAGTAATCCAGGAAACGCTCAAGAAGATGATGAAAAAACAAAACCAACAAAAATAGGATTAATGTATGTAAGCGACTATGGATACGCAGCATACTTAACTGCGTGGACAAGTAAAAATTTATCTGAATATAGCGGAGCGAGCGACAACAATTGGATGTATATGGGCTTATACGATTGGACAATTACACGTCAATCCGATAATTCGGGATATGGGTTCTATATCAGCGACTCCGGAAATGTGAAATACAGCCATGTAATTAGCAATAGTTTTGCTGTTCGCTCATGCTTCTATCTTTCATCTACAACTAAGATTGCTTCAGGAAAAGGCACAAAAACAAATCCATATCGGATTACTTGGTAAAAAAATAAAGGAATTAGTTTTCCTTTATTTTTTGAGTATTTTTAAAGTTTAGTTTAGCTATATTTGTTAAATAATCTATGCCTTTTTCTTTAACTATTTCTTTAGCGAATTCATCGACAGCTGCTCCCGCACCTTTTGGTATTTCTTTACCAACATCTTTAGCTATTTTTTGCATTTCTTGTAAAAAGAAGAAACGAGATATAATTGAGGCACAAGCAACTGATAAACATTGGTCTTCGGCTTTTGGAGTAAAAAAGATTCCTTTTACAACTTTTGGAACATTATCTAAATATTCATAATATTTTTTAAGATTAACAAATTGATCAACAACTATTTTTTCATAAGGTACTTGTTTTTCAATTAAAGAAGTTAAAACTTTATTATGTAAAATAGCTTTTATCTTATTCATATTGATATCTTCATTATAATTTTTATTATATGAGGCATTATCTACTTTTAAAGTAGTATATGGTATTTTTTGCATAATTTCTGGTGCTATTTCCAATATTTTAGCATCAGTTAGTTTTTTGGAATCACTTACCTTTAGAGCTCGCAAGAAATCTTGATTATCTTTATTTACAAATGTTGCGGTTACAATAATAGGTCCAAAGTAATCTCCTGTTCCAACTTCATCAGAACCAATAGTATTATAATTATTTAAGTGATAATCTTTTTCTTTTTTAGTCTCTTTTTTTTCTTTACCAGAAGGATCAATATCACGATTATTAAACTTTTTTTCTAAATCAATCCAAATATTAGCATCAATATCCGCACTTATACCTTGGAACATAACTTTACCACTTTCATATAAAGTAATTGTTGTATCTGCTTCTTGAGCTTGAAATACGGCATAAGGTGGCGTTTTTTCCTTTTTTAAAGGTTCGTAATATTTAATTAATTTTGGTTTTAAGTTATCACTTATTTTAAAAACAATAGTCATGGGTAACACCTCTTGAAATAATTTTATCATATTTAACTTTATTTTTCATTTTTTTTATAATATAATTAGAATAAAGAAGGAAGGGTCGAAAAAGTGAATTTTGTTGATATTATAATTATTGTCTTTGGGGTTTTAGGGGCATTATTAGGTTTAAAAAGAGGAGTTATAAGAAGCTTAGTTCAATTAATTGGAACAATTTGTATTGCAATTATTGCTTATACTTTAAAAGGATATGTCGCTAACTTTTTAATGGGCTTTATGCCATTTCTTGATTTTGGAGGTATTTTTAAGGGTGTTACGGCGATGAGTATATTAATGTATGAGTTAGTATCTTTCGTGGTAATTTATGTTGTTTTATACTGTATATTAAATATTTTTATTTCCCTATCAGGTTTTATTGAAAAGCTACTAAAATTAACAATTGTTTTAGCTATTCCCTCTAAAATAATGGGCTTTATCTTAGGAGCTATTGAAGGAATTGCTTTTGCTTTTTTAGTTATATTTATTATGTTTCATATTCCCGCCACAACGAATTATGTTAAAGATAGTGCCTCTGGAATTATACTTCTTGAACGGTTACCATTTATGAGTACCGTTATGAATAAAACAACTTTAGCTCTTGATGAAATAGTAGATATGGCTAATGACTTTAAAGATAATGAAAATCGTAAAGAATTAAATATTAGAGTCTTATCGACATTAATTCACTATAATATAATAAGTGTAGAGGATGTTGAAAAATTAGGTGAAGATGGTAAAATAGATATCGAAAATGTCACATTCTCATAAAGGAGGTTAAAATGGTTAAACATTTAGGTAAAGATGAAGATTTACTTTCATTAATAAGTAAAGATTTATGGGTAGTTGATTTTTATGCGGATTGGTGTGGTCCTTGTCAAATGCTTGCTCCCATACTAGAAAAAGTAGATTTCATCAATGTTATGAAAGTAAATGTGGATGAATTTCCAGAAATTGCTCAAAAGTATGGCGTAATGAGTATTCCCACATTAGTATTTTTTAAAGATGGCGAAGAAAAAACCAAAGAAATTGGTTTTCGCTCTCTTGAAGAATTAAAAGAAATAGTTAAGATAATTTAACTATTTTTTTATGTCTACTTTTTGTAAAAATTTTAATTTAGGCATTGAATATATATATATGATTGCAACCCATAAACACCAATTTTATATTTTTTAAATTAAAATTTACAAAATTTAACAACAAG
>CANQXV010000040.1 GCA_947627895.1 uncultured Bacilli bacterium | reverse complement strand
AAATATTGTTTTTTTGTAAAAATACAACCTGTAATAGTAAAATATTTATCATCTTCTGATAGTTCTTTTTCATTTGAAATTTGTTTTAATACATAAGTTAAATTACTACTACTACCATTTTCATCTATACACATTACATAATCTATATCTTTACTAATAAATAAAAGTTTAGTAGGTTTATCATACCATTTTGACATTATTTTACCTCATTTCAATTATTTATTTTTTAGTAAGTAATTAATACACTTTCATTAATTCAGCAACACAATCTGATTCTGTCATCTTTCTTAAATTAAATCCATATGCTTCCATAACCGCAATATCATTTACTGATGAGCTTTTAAAAGTTCTGTATATAAATACATTTATTAATTATCTCTTCCCGAAGAGCAATTTATTAAAATCATTTTTATACTTTTCTAGAACCCCATCTTTACAAACATAATAAACCATAACCAAAACCTTCTTTATTGACGTTAAAACTAAACTTTAGGTATTAATTTTAATTTCATACTATCTTCTGTTCTATCTTCTTCATCTCTATCTTCTTCAGTTAAGCTAAAAATATCGACTCTTTTACCAAAGAAACCAGTAATTTTTAAAACGTCATCTACTTTAACAGTATCTACTAATTCTCTGGTAATTAATTCTTGAACTAAAGGATAATAATCTAGAGCGCTTACTTGATTTTCATTTAATTTAGCTATTTTATTAAACTCATGTAATTCTTGCAAAGCGGCAACCTTTCTTTCGGTTTCCAAATTAGGTATTTCATCTATCGCTTTAGATTTAGCTGCAAGTTCTTTTCCAAAATCAAATTTTTCTTCTGTTGGACGTGGGTTATCAAGTTCATCAATCGCCGAAGCCTCACCGTTTAATAAAGCATCAATAATGGCAACTAAAAATTTAGGTTTATAGTAATCATAACTATAACGTTGATAAATACATTTATTATGAAATTGATTAATTTCTTCAAAAGGTTCTCCAATAGGTGTAGCATTTCGAAAACAACCCTTTACAAAGCTTCGCACTTCTGCATCCGTAAGTGCTTTTTCTTCATGAGTTATATAACTACAATGAACTACTACTCCTTCTCTTAAGCGTGTTAGTTCTTCTTTATCAAAACTTATTAACCATTTTTCTAAATTTTCACCATTTTGCTTATAATAATACATTTTTTTCATTTTCAAAACCTCCTATATATTATTTTTTATAATAATTATTAAAACCTTATTTGTCTAGTCGTAATACTCTCCTTTGACTAATAACTTTTTCTTCTTTAATTTCTTTAAAACAATTCTTTCAAAAAAACGATTTACTCTAGTAGGCCAAGTTTCATAAGTTGCTACTCGATTTACCAAAATAGATGTTAACCCCATTCTATTTGCTCCATAAATATCCGTAAGTAATTGGTCACCAATACAAGCAATTTCATCAACTTTATAAGAATAACTATCAAGTATTTTTTGATATTTTTTCTTGGAAGGTTTCCTACTACTATGAGCGGCATCGACATTTAATTTTTCTTTAAAGGGTCGAACTCTATTTTTATTACTATTAGAGATAATAATTAATTTAAAATCATTACTTAAAACTGAAAATAAATCTTTTACTTGCGCTGTTGGTTCCTTTGTTTTATAAGGAACTAAAGTATTATCTAAATCAAAAAGTAAACATTTAATACCATTTTTCTTTAATTTTTTATAATTAATGGTATAAATACTTTGCGCATATATATCAGGAATAAAATTGTCCATTATCTTCACTTCCTTTATCAGTTATTAGTTATTAAAATTATAGCATTAATTAAGTAAAAATACTATTAAGTTATTTTTTCTTTAAAGGTACTTCTTTTTCTAAGAAAAGACGTCTGGTAAAACCACCTTTTTTCTCTCTTTTTTGTAAGGCAGCTCCCCTTATTTCTTCCATAGTTAAATTATGGTAGGAAGCCATGGCTAAAAGTATCTCATATTTATCGGCTAGTTCTTCTAAGATTTCGGCACTATTTTTAGCTGCAGCCACTTCTTTTAATTCTTCACTATCTTTAGCTATTAGGGCTTTCCAATATTCTTCCGGCTTTAACGCATGAAAAATAGGTTTTTTCCCTGATGCTAAAATAATATCTGGAATATTATCACGGACTAATTTTTGATAAATTATTGTTTGTTTTTGTTCTTCGATATAAGCATTTAATTCTTGTACTTCCGTTATTCTTTGATCAACTTTTTCTTTAATAATACCTACATGATAAAGTTTTGATAATTCTATAGGATCACCTAACGCATCTGTAACCATTTTTAAAGGTAAATAGTAAGCAACATCTAAATAAGTTCTTTCATCCCAAGTAAAATGACGAGACCAAACTAATAAACTTAAATCCCATACTTCATGAGAAGATAAATTACGAAGCGGATAATTTTCATTTAACCAATTTTCTAAAAATATTTTCCGTTCATTTGTTACTTTCTTTTTCATTAGAATTCTCCTTTAAAATAAACTCATTTGGGCGCTTTCAGGTAAATCTTTGAAAATACCTAGTTCTTTTAATTTATCCATTGTCGTTTGATTTACTTTGCCCCGATTTTGAAAATCTTCAATACAAAAGAATGGCTTTTTACCTCTCTCTTCCACAATTTTATTAGCAACGGCTTCACCTAGGCCTTCCACAGCCATAAATGGTAAAATCAAAGTTTTATTTTCTTCATCAATATAGAAAGTTTTAGCTAAAGATTTTTCCACATCAATGTTTTTAAAAGAAAAACCACGGGCCAGCATTTCTAGAGCCACGGCTAAAGTATCCGCAACGGCATTTTCTTTCGCGGATGCCCCATAACCTTTTTCTTTAATTTCAATAAGGCGTCTTTTAATGGTATCATATCCCCCAAGCATCGCATCAATATCAAAATCACTTCGTCTAATACTAAAGAAGGCCGAATAATAATATAAAGGATAGTAAACTTTAAACCAAGCTACCCGAAAGGCCATCATAACATAAGCACAAGCATGCGCTTTCGGGAACATATATTCGATTCTTCTACAACACTCGATAAACCATTCGGGAACATTAAATTCTCGCATTAATGAGGCATGTTCTAACCAAGCATCAGGTTCTTTTTTCGGTTTACCCTTCCGAACAAATTCACTTATTTTAAAAGCTTTAGATGGTTCTAAACCATAGTTAATTAAACTAATCATGATATCATCCCGACAACCTACAACTTCATCAAAAGAAGCCACTTTATTAACAATAATATCGCGCACATTGCCCGCCCAGACATTGGTTCCGTGGGATAGACCCGCGATTTTGACTAAATCGGCAAATCTTTTCGGTTTTATTTCTAAAAGCATATTGATCGTAAAACCTGTTCCAAATTCAGGAATTCCTAAAGTTCCTGTTTTACATAATATTTCATCAGGCGTAACGCCTAAAGCCTCGGGTGAATTAAATAAACTTAAGACTTTGGCATCATCAAATGGAATATCATGAATATCAACTTTCGTGGTATCCCCTAAATACCTTAACATGGTCGGATCATCGTGACCAAGAATATCTAGTTTTAAAACATTATCATGGATGGCATGGAAATCAAAATGGGTTGTATACCAAGTACTATCTGGTTCATCCGCTGGGTATTGATATGGCGTAAAATCAAATACATCCATATATTGGGGAATAACAATAATGCCCCCGGGATGTTGACCAGTCGTTCTTTTAACACCCGTGCACCCTTTGGCAATCCGTTCGACTTCGACATTATTAACAATAATATTATGGTCTTCAAAATAACCGCGAACATAACCAAAGGCCGTTTTTTCAGCTACCGTTGAAATTGTCCCGGCCCGATAGGCATGGTCTTCACCGAATAAGACTTTAACATGATTGTGGGCTGCTGCTTGATTATCCCCAGAAAAGTTAAGGTCAATATCGGGTACTTTTTCCGCTTTAAAACCAAGGAAAGTGGCAAATGGCATATCTTGACCTTCTTTTTTCATCTTGGTACCACATTCGCAAATTCTATCAGGCATATCATAACCGGATGTATAATCATCGGCAAGAGCCTTGCCATCAACCTCAAATAAAGATTTTTTGCAATTTGGGCAAACATAATGCGGTGGCAAACCATTAACCTCGGTAATTCCCATCATGGTAGCAACAAGCGAGGAACCAACACTACCCCGAGAGCCTACGAAATAACCATCAGCATTACTTTTCTTAACTAATTTTTCCGCGATTAAATAAATAACATCATAACCCCCACCGATAATCCCATTTAATTCAGCCTCCAACCGTTCACTAATGTTTTGAGGTAAGGGATCACCATATATTTCATGGGCTTTTTTATAAACCATATTTTTACATTCTTCTGCGGAATTTTCTAACACGGGAGTATATAGTTTATCTTTAATAATTTGTAAATGTTCCACCATATCCGCAATTTTATTTGGATTCGTTACGACAATTTCTTGAGCTAAATCTTTATCTAAATAACTAAAAGCATCTAACATTTCGCGAGTAGTATAAAAATACATATTAGGTACTTCTATTCCTTCTCTATTCAAAGGATGGAGTTTGCCATTCGTTTTTTGATGAATAATAACTTTTCGGTAGATTAAGTCCTCGGGATATAAATTATGAACATCACCAACCGCACAAACCATTTTACCTTTTCGTTTTGCTATATTTATTAATCTTTTAATATAGTTTTGGTATTCTAATTCTGTTTTGAAGGTGGCATCAAGACCAATTAAATGCTTGCAACTGGCCGCCGGATAGACCTCAATATAATCATAAAAATCCATTAAATCACTTAATTCATCATCCATTAAATTAAGACCTTTATCAAATACCTCGCCATTAATACAACCACTACCAATAAGAAGACCTTCTTTTAAGTTAATAACATCTTCCCTAGGTATTTTAGGTTCTTTACCTTTATATAAATATTTGGTATTAGCTAAAGAAATAATTTTAAATAAATTTTTTAAACCGGTATGATCTTTAGCTAAAATTGTTAAATGGAAAGGACGAGCAAAACGTATCGCATTATCATGGTCAACTAGCTTTTCTAAATCTAAAGTTGTTTTATAACCTTGGTCTTTTAAAACATATAACATTTTATAAAGGCAATAAGCCGTCCCCTCACAGTCATAATCGGCCCGATGGTGTTTTTCTTCATCCCATTCAACCTCTAAATTTTTAACTAAAGTTGAAAGTTTATGATTTCGCCATTCGGGATAGAGATTCCTGGCTAAACCCATCGTATCTAAAACCGTATATTTAAATTCACCTAAATTATATTTTTGCATAGCATGGGTTACAAAGCCAATATCAAAAGCTGCATTATGGGCAACCAAAGGAAGATCACCACAAAACTCTAAAAATCTTTTGGTAACATTTTCTTCCGTATCTTTGCCTTGTAACATTTCATCAGTTATTTGCGTTAATTCCGTAATAAATTTAGGTAAAGGGTGATCACATGCAATTAATTCATCAAACCTATCAATTATTTTATTATTACATACTTTAACAGCTCCAATTTCAATCATTTGGTCAACGCCATAATTAAGGCCCGTCGTTTCGGTATCAAAAACAATATATTCTTGGTCAAGTAAAGGAAACTCTTGATTATTAAAAACAATCCTAGATTCTAAATCAACCACATTAAGTTCGGCCCCATAGATAGCTTTAAATTTATCATTTTCATCGCGACCTTTATTAATTTTAGCAACCGTATTAAAGATATCGGGATAAGCTTGTAAAACATTATGGTCCGTTACGGCAACGGCTTTATGTCCAAGGGAGGCCGCCAGATTAACTAATTCATCAGGCCGCACTACCCCATCCATCATACTCATCATCGTATGGGCATGAAGTTCAACTCTTTTTATCTCTTCTTCATCTTTTAATTTAAGACATTTGGAGGGAATAATTTCAATATTTCTTGCATTAATAACCATTTGGTTCATATAAGTATCCATTTCAACATTACCATGAACCCTAATCCAACTACCTTTATCTCCTTTTTTAGCTAAAGGTTTTAATTCTTTGACTAATTTAGTGTAGGTTTCTTCTTCAAAAGTTAATACTTTTAATAAATAACTATCCGTTTTATCACTAACCTTAGCATTTATAATATAAATAGGTCCTTTTTTGCCTTGTCTTTCGATAGGTTCAAAATCAAATAAATAAACTTCCAATATAATATTTCTGGTTTCTCCTAGAATATTATTTAAGGCTGTTACTTCCCCATCTTTATGCGTACCTAAAATAACTGGACTTTTTTTAACCTCTTCCACTTTATTTCGGGCTTGAGCTATTTCTTCCTTAATCATATTTCGCTCTTCATCATTTACTACCGCGGTTAAATGATAAGAATTAAAGCCATAAGTTTCTAATTTAGCCATTAAAGATGCACTTTCTTTTTCGAGTTCCCTTTTTTCCATGATACTTGCTACTTTAAAAATAAGCTCATGATCATTTATAGTAAAAGGGGCTTTTTTTAAATTAATTAAAGAGGGATGATCAATAATAACTTCATCTAAAAAGTAATCAAGATAACTTCTTAAATCTTCTTCGGTAATGGAAGTAAAGAATAAATGAATACGGCATTTATTTTGACCATTAATGCCCCCTTCGCTACACATAAATAAGCGTTCAACTTCGCCAATATCATTTACGACCGGAGATGAAATATAAACCTCAAAAGTTTGTTCTTTCTTATTTAAAACAACCCGGTCAATATTGGCATCATTGAAAGATGCACCATGATAATTAATACTTGCTAAAAATCTTTCTATTTCACTCATTTATCTTCACCATCTTTCTTGATATTATTAACTATTATTTGCCATTTGTCAAATCTTTTTGTGACCTCACCATCAATTATAATTATATCATTTACTTGAACATTTTTTAACATGGAAAAATACCTGGGAAAGACAGTAAATTCCGTATCTCCCGTTTCATCACCTGCCGTTAAGAAAGCCATGTCTTCCCCCTTCTTTGTTTTAATTGTCTGAATCTTTTTAACTAAAACTCCTAGTCTTATTCTTTTAAATAAATAATTTACCGCTTGATTTATTTTAACAAATCCGGGGCCTTGATATTTACTCGCTGGATGATTTTGACAATAAAAACCATATACTTCAAATTCTTCTAAATACTTTTCTTCTTTGGTTAAATCCGGATATTCCTTTAGCGCCGGTTTTTTGATAAAATCCGCCCCATCAGCGAGCATTATATAATTTAAATCGATATCTAAATTATTAAGTAAAGTGGGATGATTAATACCCCAGACATCAAATACGCCTGCTTTAATAAGTGCCTTTATTTGTTCTTCTGTTAATAAATTCTTCGTTTTCATTAAAAAATCATAGTAATCTTGAAAACCATCGCCCATTACATCAACTATTTTCCGTGATAGTTCTACAGATATATTTTTAATAAAAGCAAGAGGTAAATAAATTTGCTTATCTTTTAAGGTTAACTCCATCTTGATATCTAAGATGGAAGGCTTTATTACTTTTAATCCTTTAGCCTTAAGTAAAGATAATGCATTACCTATTTCTTCCGTTGTTTTATCTTTCAAAGTTGCTAACATAAAATATTCATAATAATAAACTTTTAAATAAGCCATTTGATAAGAAAGAATCGCATAAGAAACCGAATGGGATTTATTAAAGCCGTAGGATGCAAATTTGGCAATTTCCCAATAGATTTTGGTAACTAGTTCCCGAGAATAATTATTAAGAACGGCTCTTTTTACAAACTTTTCTTGTTCTTCGGCTAAAATACTTTCTTTTTTCTTGGCAATAGCTCGTCTTACAATATCCGCTTCCGCCAAAGTATAAGAACCTATTTTAACTAGTATCGCCATAATTTGTTCTTGGTAAATCATAATCCCATAAGTTTCTTTTAAAATCGGCTCTAAATCCGGATGTAAATAGTGAGTAGGTTCTTGGCCCTTTTTTCTTTTAATATATAAATCAATATGGTCTTTAGGCCCGGGACGAACCAAAGCTAGGGAAGCAATTAAATCAGCAAAGGTATCAATTTTAAATTTTGTTAAGAACTTTCGCATGGCACCTGTTTCAAATTGAAAAATGCCATCAACATCTCCCCGATTAAATAAATCAAAAACGCGTTTATCATTTAAAGGAATGTCTTTTAATTTTAAAGACGGGATATATTTTAAAACATCAGCCATAAAGCTCAAATTTTTTAAACCTAAAAAGTCCATTTTTAAAAGGCCTAGTTTTTCTAAGTACTCCATGGGAATACCTGTGATTAACTCTTCACCATTATGATAAATCGGAATAACTTCATCTAAAGGAACACTGGATATTACGACTCCTGCCGCATGGGTCGAAATATTTTTCTTTAAGCCTTCAAGCCTCATCGCTATTTGATAAAGTTTTTTTAATTCCGCATAATTAGTTAAATATTTTTTTACTACCTCGCTAGTTAAATTTTCTTTTAATGTTTTCGCACTATCAATATGTTTAATAAAATTATTAAATAAATTAGCATCGATATTTAAAACCTTGGCACAATCCCGAAGAACTAATTTTGATTTTAAAGTGGCAAAAGTAATACCCCCGGCAACTTTATCTAAGCCGTACTTATTCTTAACATATGTTATAACCATATCTCTTTTTTCCGCATCAAAGTCCATATCAATATCAGGCATTGTAACCCGGTCGGGATTTAAGAACCTCTCAAACATTAAACCATATTTTATAGGGTCAATATCGGTGATACCTAAACAATAACTAACTAAAGACCCCGCGGCGGAACCCCGACAATTAACTAAAATATTATTTTTCTTGGC
Organism: uncultured Bacilli bacterium; assembly: GCA_947627895.1. Lineage (GTDB taxonomy): Bacteria > Bacillota_I > Bacilli_A > RF39 > UBA660 > Onthocola_B. The sequence continues at coordinate 1,771 of CANQXV010000040.1, read as the reverse complement.
ATATAAAACATAATCATAAACGATTAAAAAATAATCGACAAAGTCCATTTTTTCAATAACACTTAATTCGTATTCTAATCTCTTTTGATAAATAGGAGTTATTTTACCTAAAAGTCTTTTATATAAACCTTTATGAGTTAAATCTTGTAAAAATTTAGACGATGAGGCATCAGTTTTATACTTTGGTATATAACGCTTATTAAAAGGTATTTCTAAATTAATTTGAGCAACAAAATTCTTAATTTCCTCGGTATCAACAATACTTGATGTCGCATCATAATAGTTATGAGCATAATCATTTTTTCCGCGTTCATCTAGTAAATCTAAATAATTTAGAAAACCTAAGTTTTCCATTTTTAAACACCTGATATCATTTACATAAATAGTCCTAGTCGTAATTAATTTACTATTTCTTTTTTCATATTCGTTTTCGTATCCTAAATATACTAAAAAATTACTTAAAGTTTTATAAATATCTCTACTTTTAAAGGGGACAATAATAAGCAAATCATCATGGTATTTTTCTAAATCAACTATGGCGACATCTCTCATATCTTTAATGGTATGCAGTTTTAATAAAGCTTTATAACCTTCATAATTTTTAGCATATAAATATATTTCATAACCATTGAAAAAAATTGCTAAACCAATAATTGGTTTAATATTATGAGACGTACATTGTAAATAAAAATCTAAGCTACCAAATAAATTTTCATCAACAATGGCACAAGCGTCAATGTTATGGTCCACCAAAAAGGAAATTAAGTCTTCAATCTTAATTAAGCTTTTTAATAAAGAATAGTCTGTTGTAATTTTAAGTGGTGCATACATACTCTAACCTCTATATCAAAATTATATCACGGCCCAAGGCTTTAAACTAGATTTTTTCGTTTAAAAAACAACTATCTAGTTGATAGTTGCATTATTTTTTCTACTTCTTTTTGCTTGAATAACGTTTTCCTTAATAAATTCATCTTTAACCCTCATTACATCTTCTTGGGTTAAGACATCCGTACTTGTCATTGATGCCTTAACTAAAGTTTCGATAAATTTAGTTAAAACCTCGTCATAGACGCCAAAACGAACTTTTTGAACTGTTAGACTTTTATTACCCGCATTATAGAAAGTCTTAGTTGGAGTTGCGTAATTTAATTCATAGGCGGGATTTAAATCAAGAACTACGACATCACCTCTACTAGTAAGTAATTTTAAATCATCTTCACTTAAGACTTTATAATGAACGGAATCAAGTCCTAGATGAACCTCAGCCTTTTTGGTATAAAGTAATAAAGCTTTTTCATAAGTATTCGTATTATTTTTAACAAATGCTAAACCAGTTTGCATTTCTTCCCCAGTTAGATTAGCTAAAATTGCTTTAATGGCATCTCTTACCCACCAGATATTAAAGGTTGATGCTTGCGAAACTTGGGCTAAATAACTGGTTACAGATTCATCGGCTGCTTCTTGCATCTTTAAAGCTTGCGAAAAAGCATGTTCATAATGAATTTCAATTTCGGTCCTGGCAGCTGCTAGCTCGGTTTCATAACTCGTATTTAAATCTTCAAGGTTTTTATTGGCATTCTTTTGGCAATTTAATCTTTTTTGGTATTCTTCACTAATTATCATTTAAATTTCCTCCCATTAATGTTCTTATTATACTGAAAGTCTTAACTTTATGCAAGAAAAAAGTATGATTCACTAAATAAAATTTGAAAAGCCCGATTTTTAATCCTAGGGCAATAAGTCTTGTAAAATGTTCTTTCCACTTTCT
>CANQXV010000039.1 GCA_947627895.1 uncultured Bacilli bacterium | reverse complement strand
TAGTTAGATCATGCAATACGATTGAAAAGGATAATGAATTAGTATATGAGATGAATATTCGGCTTAAAGACAAAGAAATGCTTGAAAAAATCATGAATAGTGTTGGGAAAATGGCCGGAGTTAAGTCCGTAACCCAATGTTTATAAGGAGTATTTTATGCGCGTTTTAGTTCAAAGAAGTAAAGAAAGTTCAGTTAAAGTTGATGGTAAAATTGTAGGTCAAATCAAATGTGGCTTAGTTATTTTCGTTGGGTTTACCGCGGGTGATAATATTGATAATATGACGAAAATGGTAAATAAAGTTTTAAACCTTAGAATTTTTGATGATGATGCTGGCGTTATGAATAAAAGTCTTTTAGATGTCGGAGGCGAAATCCTATCCATTAGTCAATTTACATTATATGCAGACCCCACCAAGGGAAATCGACCATCTTATGTTAAAGCTTTAAATGGCCAAGAGGCAATTATTTTATATCAAAAGTTTAATGAATTATTACAAGAAAAAGTTTCGGTTGCAACCGGTATTTTTGGTGCTGATATGGAGGTTAATATTATCAATGATGGCCCCATTACTATTGCCTTAGAAATGTAGTAAGAATTTTTATATAAATACAAGCAAAATAACGACTTTTGCTTGTATTTTTAATAAAATATGATAGAATAGAAACTACTTTTAAGGGGCGAGGTAAATGAAAGAGAAGTCAGAAAAAACAAAACTAAAAGAAAAAATAACGCAAATAAGTCGCTTATTTTTAATATATGTAACACCACAGCAATTAAATTATAAAATATTTGATAAAATGAATAATCCGATTTATGAAAGTTATATTAGAGAATCTAAAAACTTTTTTTGGAGTACCTTTTTAAAAATTGGAGCTCTTACTCTAGGTGGCACAATTTTTGCTTTAGCTTCAACAGTTGCTGATTTTGATTTTTTAGTTGTCTTAAGCCGTTTTTTAATTCTTAATATAGCTTTATCTTTGGGTGGATCAATAATTTTAACTAAATTTCGGTATCCTAAAATTTTAAATCAAGTCTTAAATCCAAACTATAAAATGAAGGAAAAGCTCCAAAAAGAAGAAAGCAAAACTAATAAAAAAGAAGTTAGTCTTAATTTTAATAAAAGTCTTGATACTGAACAAGATGCTAAGTTATATCAAGATATTAAAGATATATATCTTGATTTGGATGATAATGATCCTTTAAAAGATTTAATTGAAGTTAATATGAATTATTTGTATTATTTAAGACAAAATTTAAAGACGATTAGTGATGAGGAAAAAAGAATAATGGTTATTGCCCAAATGGATAAAATTAAAGAATTATTGTTAGATATCGTGGCAAAACAAAAGATGCAAAAAGAATTAAGTCGCGAGAGAATCCATTTATTTACAGGTGATACTTATGAATAGTAACTATAAAAATAGATACAATTATTATAGTCGTAAAAATAACAATGGCAATAATCGTATTTTTTGCTATGAAACATCAGAATTAATCGGAGAATGTCAAGAAGATATTAAAAATGGTTTTTATAAAGAAGCTCGTAAGAAAATAAATACTTTAAAATCAGCAGGTAATAAAGGGGCAGTTTGGAAAATGCAAAGTAATTTAGAGGCTAGGGAATATAATTTTAACCGGGCTTTTGATATGATTGATAGATGTCAAAGTTCGCCATCAGGAAGAACTAGATATCAAGATGATGTTGTTTTTCATTCGGCCTTAATTCATTTAACCAAAGGTGATTTAAATATTGCTACTGGGTTATTTGAACTTCTTTTGCAAAGTAGAACACATAATAGACTTGCATTAAAATATTTAATTTATATTGACTTAATTAAAGGAAATTATGACCGAGCTATTGCCAAAATAAGTAAACTTCCTACTAATTTTCAAGAAGGACACGAATTAAAACAAATTAAACTTTTTATTGCCAGTATTTTAGGTGATGATGTCTCTCAAGATAATGAAACTAAAAATACTTATTTTTATAAGTGTTTGAATGCTTCCAATGATGGCATTTTAATTAGTCACTTAAAACATTTATATACGGGTGATTTAGATGATGAAACTTATCCACGAAGTTTTGATGAAAGTGTCGATTTTCATTCTTTAGTTGCTGAAGTAAAAAGGGAAATTTATAATTTAACCCCAACTTATCTGGATTATAAAAGGAGATATATTATCAGGTTTCCTCAGGAAATTGGTTATGTTGGAGGTCATGTAACTAAGGCTATTTGTGTTCAAACTTTTCCTCATAATGGGCAAATATTGAATATTACTCCCATTCAATTATCTAAACAATTCGATAAGGAAAATTTTATTACGAGAACCCGAAAGAAAAACTAAAGAATAATTGACAAAGAAGAAAAAAAGCATTATTATGAAAAAGTAATTTATTTGTTTAAAGGAGTAGTTTTAAATAAATATAATAGAGAACTAATGGTTGGTGGAAATTAGTTATGATTTTTAAAACGAAGACATTAAACTAAAAAATAAATCGTGAGAGGTCGCGTTAAGATTAAAAGAGCATAGAATTCTATGAAGTAAGGTGGTACCACGGAAAAATTCGTCCTTACATACGTAGAATTCTTTTTATTTAAAGGAGGATTTTTTGATGGAAAATATTTATCGGACTCATTATTGTGGTAATCTAACAGCCGCAGAAATAGGAAAGAAGGTAAGAGTTGCGGGTTGGATTAATTCAATTCGAAACTTAGGATCTTTGGTTTTTGTAACCCTTCGAGATGAAACGGGATTAATTCAAGTTATAAGTGAAGATACAGTCCTTTTTCAGAATGTAACGAGAGAAAGTACGGCCACAATCACTGGAACAGTTCGCAAAAGAAGTGATGTAAACCCTAATATGAAAACAGGTGAAATTGAGATTGTTTTAGAAAAGATGGAAATCTTAGGTAAATGTCAAAATACTTTACCTTTTGAAGTTAATCGAAGTAAAGAAGCTAGTGAGGAAACAAGACTTAAATATCGGTATTTAGATTTAAGAAACCCTTTAGTGCATGAAAAAATTGTCTTTCGAGTTCAAGTTATTGATTTTATTCGCGAAACAATGAAAAAACTAGGTTTCACGGAAATTACAACGCCAATTATTACGGCCTCATCTCCGGAAGGAGCTAGGGACTTTGTTATTCCATCTAGGAATTATAAGGGTAAATTTTATGCCTTACCTCAAGCTCCTCAAATATATAAACAACTTTTGATGGTATCAGGTTTTAATCGGTATTTTCAAATAGCCCCTTGCTTTAGAGATGAAGACTGCCGGGCCGATAGAACGCTTGAATTTTACCAATTAGATTTAGAAATGAGTTTTGCCACCGAAGAAGATGTCTACGAAGTAGGGGAACAAGTATTCTTTAATACTTTTAGTCATTTTTCTGATAAAAAGGTATCACCACGACCATTTAAACGCATTCCTTATCGGGAAGCAATGGAAAAATACGGTACTGATAAACCGGATTTACGAAACCCTTTATTAATTACAGATATCACCGATATATTTGCTAATACCGACTTTAACGGTTTTAAAGAAAAGAAAGTTAAAGCGATTAAAGTTAATATTTGTGATAAACCAAACTCTTGGTATAAAAAATTAGAAGATTTTGTTAAAAGTAAAGGTGCTGCCGGACTTGCTTATTTAAAGCAAGAAGACGGGGAAATAAAAGGTTCAATTGCTAAATTCTTGAAGGACGAAGAGATTTCATCTTTAAAAGAAAAATTAGCTTTAGAGGAAAAAAATGTCGTTTTCTTAATAGCTGATGCTAAAAATGCCCCTAAATACGCGGGCATCCTTCGAACTAAATTAGGTGAAGATTTAGAATTAATTGATCATAATCGCTTTGAATTTTGTATTATTAATGATTTCCCAATGTATGAATATAATGAAGAAGATGAAAAATGGGATTTTGGTCATAATCCATTTAGTATGCCTAAAGGCGGGTTAGATGCCTTAAATAGTGATAATATTGAAGATATCGTTGCCTATCAATATGACTTTGTTTGTAATGGTAATGAAATGGCTTCTGGAGCTGTAAGAAATCACGATATTGAAATTATGAAAAAAGCCTTTGCCATCGCGGGTTATGATGAAGAGGTAATTAAAAATAAATTTCGAAGCCTTTATACGGCCTTCCAATTTGGGGCACCTCCTCATGCTGGTATGGCGCCAGGAATTGATAGAATTGTAATGCTTTTAACAGATGAAGAAAATCTAAGAGAAGTTCAAGTTTTTCCACCTAATGTATCTGGTATGGACTTACTTATGGGAAGCCCAAATACTTTAGATGAAAAACAACTAAAAGAACTAGGAATAAAGATCGATACAAAATAATTAAGGAAACAAAGTAGAATTTCTATTTTGTTTTTCTTATTTAAAAAAGTAAAAAGTGTCAATTAATAGTAAAATGTTCTTAATAATTATTGTTAATTAATAAAATTCTATTTATATTATAGTTATAGAGGTGTTATTATGAGTAATAATTATGGAGAAATTATTTCTAAAGCAAAGGAGAAAATACTCGCGAATGAACATATGGCTAAATTGAAAAGTAATCCATCTTTTGGAGCCCAATTAGATAAGCTTTTTTATAAGGTACCCCAAGATGCTTTGTATTATCAAATTGAAGAACCTGAAGATAAAACTTTTGGGGATGCTTTAATAATTAAATGGCGTAGAAATGCGGAGTACAAAGATATTGGTGTAGAAGGAGATATCACATTTGTTTTAAATGATTATGGATTAGACGCTAATTACTGTAATGATGATGTAAGATCAAATGGCAATCCCAAAACTTTATCAACGAATTATAGAGCATGCGATACTTGTACTATTAAAAGTAATCCCGATAATGAGAGTATGATTGTTCAAGAAACATCTACCTTATTATCTTCTGATTTACCTGCAGCTCGGGGTGTTAATGTTTATAAATCTCAAAGTGAATCTATTTATTGGGAAGATGGAATTCAAGTGTCTTACGAAAATGCCGTTTTTAAACCTTACACTAATGATGTCTCAACTTTTGAATCATATGGTAGAGCCTCTAGTGGTTATGCCCCTTTAGATTTTAGTTCTAAAGCGAATATTGCTAGTGGTTTTAGAATGCGCCGTCAAAGTTTAGATACGGCTTGGTTATATGCCTATGATAATGAAAAAGAAACTGAATATCGAACCTGCTTTAGATTAAATTGGGAACATGGTTTAAGAGAAATGCGAGCTCCTGGAGATATGTTAAATTCCTGTCCTGATGAGGTAATAATCCCCGAAATGTCTAAAGAAGAAATCCAAGCTCTTATTGATAAAGAATCCGATCCAAAAGTAAGAGAAGGATTAATTTCTTTAGCACAGGGCCGCGAAAATTATCATTATTATTCTAAAGAAGATCCAAATTTCAGTAGAAAAGGTTTCGAAAAAAGAGAAATGTAATTATTAATCACAGATATATTTTTAATAAAGTAAAACAGAATATTTTTAGACGAATATTCTGTTTTTATAAATTTTTTATTAATTTTACAATGTCTTCATCACTTATTTTTAGTATTTTAATTAAGGCTTGAAAGGTTTTTAAACTAGGTTTACTTTGATTATTTTCAATTCTTTGAACTTGTCTTGGAGTTATACCTAATTTTTCAGCTAGTTCTTCTTGTGTTAAACCACTTTTAATTCGATATTCTTTTATCATATTCGCAACACCTAGACATATAATGACATATTAAGAAAAAATTAACCACGAACTTAAATGTCATAAAATTTATAATATATATAACAGTAGATGTCGGGGTGGAAGCAAATGAAAAGTAAGATAATTATATTTATAAGTGGTGGTTTATTATCCTTAGCAATATGCTTAATTACTAGCATCATTTTAAGCAAAAGTAGCGATATTCAGAACTCTTATTTTTTAAAAAATAGTAATTTAATAAGTATAATGCTTCAAAAAGATGAAAATAGTGATGAATATGAAAAATCGCAAGCCAGTAGTTGGCCTAAGGAAGGATATATATTTAATCCTTATTTAAGTAATTGTGAAAATGGAAGTGAGTTATCATGGAAAAATAATAGAGTAATGGTTAGCACTAAAACTAGTGATAAATGTTACGTTTATTTTGATAAATATAGTTTTGCTAAACAATGCGAATATGAAAATATAGATAGTGGGGCTTGTGATATTGCTAGAACATATAGTATAGACGAGGCACTCCTTTATCATAATGGCACTATAGCAGATGAGGCGGGAAATATAATAGATGCCAACGATAAATCTTATCGATATAGTGGACCAAGTGATAAAGTAAATAATTATGTATGCATTGATAGTAAAACAGAAGGCTCTTGCGATAACGATGATTTATACAGAATAATAGGATTATTTAAAAATGATAATGAACAATACGAAATAAAATTAATTAAATCGGATTATGCAACAGAAAATCAATTAGGGTCAGATGGAGCTTATGCAGGAATTCGTACAGAATATTCAGATTTTTATAAAGGTGATAAATCAAATTTTTCTAATATAAAAAGATATTATTGGAATAATATTACGAATAATAATAACTGGAAAGAAAGTAATTTAAATAATATTAATTTAAATACAAATTTTTTAAATTGGATAAAAGAAAGGCAACCTGGGATAGAAATGAAAATAAATAATCATCAATGGAAAATATGTGGTGATGAGATCGATCACCCATTAATTGTGCCAGTTAAAATATATTTTGATGACGAAATAAAACAATGCGCACAATATAGTGAAAAACAAATAGGATTAATGTATGTAAGCGATTATGGATACGCAGTAAATAGTAGCGCATGGAATAGCAATTTATATGATTATTACCAAACATCGCTAACAGATAATAATTGGATGTACATGGGTTTATGGGAATTAACCATAACTCCTCAAAATTTAGCAGACAATGATTCCAGTGTAAATATAATTTATTATCGTGGTCATGTTGGGGGAAATAGGGTAGATTATAATCATTGTGCCGTCCGCCCTTCCTTCTATCTTTCATCAAACACCAAATTTTCTTCAGGAGGCAATGGTACAATAGATACCCCATACCGGATTAAATAAATTATTATAAAATGGTAAAAGCCATTTTTTCTTTTATAAAAAATATAGATATTAGCAATTATTTGGTAGTAATAAGCCTAAAATCTTGTTATAATGAAACTATAAGTATGATAAATGAGGTGTAGTAAATGGCTATAATTGAAGTAAAAAAATTATCTAAAAATTTTAAAGTTAAATTAAAAGAAAAAGGTTTTAAAGGAAGTATAAAGTCAATATTTAAGCCTAAACATAAAATAGTTAAGGCTGTTAAAAATATCAGTTTTAATGTCGAAAAAGGGGAAATTGTAGCTTTTATTGGGCCTAATGGAGCTGGTAAAAGTACGACTATAAAGATGCTAACCAGTATTTTATTTCCTGATAAAGGCTCTATTAAAGTACTAGGTCTTAACCCAATGCAAGACCGTAAGAAATTGGCTTATGAAATAGGGACTGTCTTTGGCCAAAAAGAACAACTTTGGACTCATTTAACACCTTATGATAATTTCAAATTTTTTGGAGCCATATATGATATACCTGATGCTGCCGTTGAAAGGAAAATTGAAGAGTTAAAAGTATTATTTGAATTAGATGATTTTATTAATACCCCAGTGCGTAATCTATCTTTAGGTCAAAGAATAAGATGTGAAATAGTTGCCTCTTTAATTCATAATCCCAAAATTTTATTTTTAGATGAACCAACTATAGGACTAGACCCGGTTGTAAAGGAAAATATTCGGTCATTAATTAAAAGAATGAATAAAGAATACAAAACAACGATATTTTTAACTAGTCATGATGTTGGTGATATTGAAAAATTATGTAAACGAGTAATTATTATTAATAATGGACAAATTGTTTTAGATGATTCTATGGAAAATTTAAAATATCATTATTTAAATAAAAAAATAGTTGAAGCGAAAATGAAAGAGAAAATAAATTTAGATGATGAAGATGGAATAACTATATTAAAAGATAAAGGTTATAATTTAAAAATTGAGGTTGATACAACGAAAAGAAGTGTTGCAGATGCTATTAAATTATTAAATCCAGATAATATTATTGATATTAATATATCTAATATTCCTTTGGAAGATATTATTAGTAATATTTATAAAAATAAGGATTAATTATGAAAAAGTATTTATTTATTATTAAAACCGAAATAATGAGTAATTTACAATATATATTTAATGTTATTTTTGGTTATGTAGGTTACTTTATTTTACTTTTTATTTTATTTAATTTATGGAAATATTTATATAGTGATCCTAATGAACTTATTAATGGTTATAGTATGTCGCAAATGATGTGGTATGTAGTTATTACTGAAATATTATGGATGGCTTTAGGAGGAAAAAAACTTAATACTAAAATATGTAATGATGTTAAAAGTGGTAATATTACTTACAATATTAATAAACCATATAGTTATATTGGATATTCTTTATCTACCCATCTAGGAGACATATTAGTCAAAGGTGTAGTTTATTTTTTACTAGGAATGCTCACGGGATTAATCTTTTTAGGTAAATTTCCAAGTCTAAATATTATTCAAGTAATAGTAGTTATTATTACAATGTTTTTGGCTACAATAATTAGTATTTTAATCATTATGGCTTTGAGTTTAGTTGCATTTTTTATTGAAGATGCAACCCCATTTTATTGGGTATATAGTAAATTAATTTTAATTTTAGGAACTATTTTTCCAATTGAATATTTTCCAGTTATTTTTCAAAAAATATTAAATTTTAGCCCCATATATGTAGTAAGTTATGGACCTGCGAAGCTATTTGTAGATTTTTCTTGGAAGAGTGCGGTAGTTATTATTATTGCCCAAATAATTTATATATTTATTGCCTATATTATTTGTCAGATCATCTATAAGAAAGGGGTGAAAAGAATAAATGTTAATGGCGGTTAGAAATCAAATAAAAGTTATCTTTTTATCAATTAAATATGCTTTAATGCGAGAATTGCTTAATAAAACAACCTTTTTATCTAATGTCATATTTATGGTTTTAAATAATTCTAGTATGATTATTCAATGGCTTATTTTATTTTCCATTCGGGATAATTTTGGCGATTATGGTTTAAAACAAGTTATCTTACTTATTGGTCTTTCCTCAAGTATTTATGGTTTTGCTCATTTTTTCTTTGAAAAGTCCTTTAAGTTATCGGAAACTATTAATACAGGTAAATTAGATGCTTATATAGTTCAACCTAAAAATATTTTATTATCGACTATAACATCTGATATTCAAGTTTCAGCCCTAGGGGATTTATTATTTGGTTTAATAGTTTATTTATTTTATGGTTTTAGTTTTCCAAGTTTTATTCTTTATTACATCTTTACAATGACAGGTGGCCTAATTTTAGTTTGTATATCTGTAATCTTCCATAGTTTAAGTTTTTGGTTTAATAATGCGGATTTAGGTGCTGATACTATTAATAATATGATGATTAATGTATCGACATATCCTGATAGTATTTTTAAAGGGGCAGTCAAATGGTTATTATTTACCATTATACCTGTAGGAATAGCTAATTACATTCCCGTTAAAATAATTACTAGTTTTAATCCATACTTATTTATTATTAATATTAGTGTTTGTTTATTATTTATAGTAATAACTTTTATAATATTTTATAAAGGCTTAAGAAGATACTCATCTAGTAATTTGATGAGTGCTAGAATTTAGGTTGTTTTATAAAATTATATTTTAGGTTTACAAGGTTATAGTAATCATATATTTGTAGAAAAAAATAAGAAGAAAATTGATGGAAAAAAATAAGATTTATTAGATCAAATAAAGAATATGAGAAACAAGTTATTGAATATATTAAAAGATGTCAAGTTATGTCCTTTAACTTGACATCTTTTTTGTTAATTTGTTAGTATTTTATTAGTAGGTGATTAAATGTCTAATGTTTTTGTAAGAAATACAGTAATTGATAAAAACAAAATAAAATCTGTTGTTGAAGCCAGAAAAAATTTTACTGAAGAAGCATTAAGAGAAGACTGGGACATTGTACATGAAACCTTCAAAGATGACAATTTAACTTTAGGTGATAAGGAAGATTTTAATTATGTTGATATGTATTTAATTTGTTTTAATTCTAATTTATCTGGTTTAAGTTTAGATGATTTAGAATATATAAAAAAATATAATTTATTTGCTTTTGATCCGAACAGTATGCTAGATTATAAGTGTAAAGTTTTACTTGCTAAAAAAATAGAAGAATACCAAAAAAAGATTAATGAATTGAGTAAATTTATGTATCAGGGAAAACCTGAAAACTATTTTCTTCAGGGATTAAAAGAAAATTCTGAAGCTCCTATTGCCGATATATTTAGAATACAATCTAATTTTAAAATAATATATTGCATTTTGGGACTTGAAAAAGAAAATGTTGAGCTTACTCCTTTAGGGGAGGAACTAAAAGCTTATATGGATGCAGTTAAAAGAAATTCTGATGAAATAATATCTAAACTTGTTGATCCAGGAACTGATTTAAAGTTCTAGAAAAGCTTATATACAATGTTCCAAAAAAATGGAATATTAGCTAGTTTTACATAAAAAATAAAATTTGAAACAGATTTAAAAAAATCAAAATGAGACATTTTAAAAAAGGATTAACACAATTAGCATAAAATATTGACACCAATTTAAGGTCACGTTACGAAGATACTAATTTTAAATGATATTGTCGCCAAAAGAAACATATATAATAA
>CANQXV010000038.1 GCA_947627895.1 uncultured Bacilli bacterium | reverse complement strand
TTTTATTTTCAATTAACCAACGAAGAATTTTCAAACTTGAAGTCCCAATTTGGGACTTCAAGTTTGAATGGATATGGAGGAGTGAGAAAAAATCCATTTGTCTTTACAGAGCAAGGAGTTGCTATGTTAGCGAGTGTTTTAAGAACTCAGGTTGCTGCAAAAGTAAGTATTAGCATTATGCGTGCTTTTGTAATAATGCGTAAATATATTTCTAATGATTTGATTCAAAAATATATTAACAATTTAGTAATAAAACATGATGAAGATATAAAATTGTTGCAAGAATCTTTTAATAAATTTGAAAAAAATAAAAAAGAAAATGAAATTTATTTTAATGGACAAATATATGATGCTTATTCTAAAATAGTTGATATTTTAAATGAGGCACATAACAATATAATTATTATTGATAATTATGCAGATAAGAATGTTTTGGATATGATAAGAAACTTAAAAGTTGATGTAACTTTAATATGTAAAAGGAATTGCTTATTAAAAGAAATAGATATAAATAAATATCAAAAACAATATAATAATTTAAAGGTTGTTCATAGTGATGATTTTCATGATAGATACATCATATTAGATCAAAAAGAAATTTATCATTGCGGAGCATCATTAAATTATGCCGGTAGTAAAACTTTTTCAATTAATAAATTGGAAGATAAAATAGTAAAAAATAGTTTAATAAAATACATACTTAACATTATAAAGTAATCCGTTATTTTGTAAGTGAAAACTATCAAAAATCAGTTATGATTGCAATGTTTAGAGCGTAACGTTTCCATTTTTATCTTATTGTGGCTATTCTTTACTTGTAAGTATGGCCAGTATTGAAATCATTTTGAATGTTTCTTTAAAAAACATTGACACGCGAACATATATTTGTTATAGTTTATTTACATTCATAGTAAGGGGGAATTGGATATGAATAATATTGTATTAAAAAATGAAGAAAAAATTGAAAATATGATTTATGAAATAAGAGGAAAACAAGTTATGCTTGACTCTGATTTAGCAAAAATTTATGAATGTGTAAATGGCACTAAGACAATTAATCAGTCAGTAAAAAGAAATATTGATAGGTTTCCTGAAGATTTTTATTTTCAATTAACCAACGAAGAATTTTCAAACTTGAAGTCCCAATTTGGGACTTCAAGTTTGAATGGATATGGAGGAGTGAGAAAAAATCCATTTGTCTTTACAGAGCAAGGAGTTGCTATGTTAGCGAGTGTTTTAAGAACTCAGGTTGCTGCAAAAGTAAGTATTAGCATTATGCGTGCTTTTGTAATAATGCGTAAATATATTTCTAATGATTTGATTCAAAAATATATTAACAATTTAGTAATAAAACATGATGAAGATATAAAATTGTTGCAAGAATCTTTTAATAAATTTGAAAAAAATAAAAAAGAAAATGAAATTTATTTTAATGGACAAATATATGATGCTTATTCTAAAATAGTTGATATTTTAAATGAGGCACATAACAATATAATTATTATTGATAATTATGCAGATAAGAATGTTTTGGATATGATAAGAAACTTAAAAGTTGATGTAACTTTAATATGTAAAAGTAATTGCTTATTAAAAGAAATAGATATAAATAAATATCAAAACCAATATAATAATTTAAGGGTTGTTTATAGTAATGATTTTCATGATAGATACATCATATTAGATCAAAAAGAAATTTATCATTGTGGAGCATCATTAAATTATGCCGGTAGTAAAACTTTTTCAATTAATAAATTAGAAGATGAAATAGTAAAGAACAGTCTAATGAAATACATATTTATGCTTATAAAATAATAGTTGTGATTGCAATGTTTAGGGAGTAACACTTCCTTTTTTTAGTTAAGGAAGATTTTCTTTGCTTTTAAGTATCCTGTATTGGTCGCAATTTGCGACCATAAAAAATAAATATATTGAAACTTATGTAAGAAAATATAAGCGCATATTTACCAATATATTTTCCTATAGGAAAATATATTGATTTTTTTAATGGTTTAATTATATAATTAATTTAGGTAAAAAAATGAATATATTGTATATTATTAGACATGGTAAAACCGATTGGAATGATAAAGGTTTGCTTCAAGGAAAAACTGATATTGATTTAAATGAAGAAGGAATTAATCAAGCTAAAGAATTATCTCAAAAAATTGATATCAATAAAATCGATATTTGTATTTGTTCTCCGTTAAAAAGAACAAAACAAACTGCTAAAATATTAACTCGTGAAAAAGTAAAAATAATTTATGAACCATTAATTATCGAAAGAAGTTTTGGGAGTTACGAAGGTAAACCAATTAATTTTGATTTAGTTGCTAAGCAATGGGATTATAAATTAAACGACAGTTATAATAATATTGAAAGTGTTCAAGATTGCTTAAAAAGAGCCAAAGACTTTTTAGCTAAAATAAAAAAAGAATACCCTAATAAAACAATTTTAATAATTTCTCATGGTAGTTTTATAAAAGCCCTACATTTTAATATAATTGGTTATGATAAAAATACTGATTTTTTATCATTTAATCCTAAAAATTGTGTTCTTTATGAATACGAATTAAATTAACCTTAAAAAACATATTATTCCGCTACTGGTATAATATGTTTTTTAAGGTAATGGTTTTAAAAAATACATAACGCTTTTATCTTTAGTATTTAAATTTACTAAAATATTTTTATTTGCCAAAGTACTTTCTTGAGCTAACTTACATACTGCCATAGTGATAGTATAATCATAAGGACTATAAAAAGTGTGAAAACCATAAAAATACCTCTTGCCTCTTGGTAAAGCATCCATAGTAGGTTCGATAGAAGAAGAATGAATAAAAAACTCTAAAGAGATATTTTTGGCATCAAGGGGTAAAGAATCATCTTCATTAATAATTAGTTTCTCAGGTCTCTCTTTTCGATAAACATCAAATAAGTCAAATGACGATGGCAAAACAATTTGTAACAGATAACAAAACAAAAGGCCTTCAGTACCAATATTTAAAATTTCATAATCATATTTGACGACATTTCCACTTGCATTAATATGAACTCGCATTTTGCCAGGATGAAATGAAATTTTAGGATTAACATATTTCTTACAAGTATCCGCAAATGTTCTGCTAGTTTCAATATAATCGCTTTTATAAAATTTTTTCTCACTTATTCTATCTAAAACAAAGCCTTTCTTTCGTGGAAAAGAAAAATATATGGACCCGTCAGGATTACAAATAATTTCCATTAAAAGTACATTATCTTCCCCATATTTTAAAAGAATTGGTAACCTAATATCTTTTTTACTCATAAAACATCCTTTAATTAAAAAATAACCTTAGTTTATAAGGCTATTAAATCCAATGTGAAATATAAATTACTTTCGTTGTATCTTCTTCATATTTATCAAATATTTTAATAATTGATTTTACCAATTCTTTTAAAATATCTTTAACATCTTTTCTAATTCTAACTTCTAATATTTGTTTTTGAAATGCTTTTCTAAAAATATAATCATCAATATATTTACCAATGATAAAATCAACATTTTTTACACTTTCAACATCTTCAGGATTATTAAGATCAATACGGAAAATATATTCTTGATATATTTTAATAATCTTTTCCGTTACTAAATCATTTTCCATAGGTACAAAATTCATAATCTTATAAAAATTGGGACATAACGCTATAATTTGTTTATTACTATCCATTTACCTCATCCTATCTTAACTAAATCTTACTATAATTATTTTAAAATGTAAAGTATAAATGACAAATTATTAATCGAAAATTGCATTTTACAACCATTCTATATTAAAATATGATTAGGTGGTAAAATGAAGAAAAAATTAAAGCTTCGAAAACAAGTTTATTATGTAGTTATTATCATTATTTTACTCATCATCGCAGGTTGTTGGGGAGTAAAAAAATATAATCAATATATTTATGAACAGAGTTATGAATATAAATTACAACAAGTTGGATATACTCTAGATGATACTAAGACTTTAATAAGTAAACTAAATGATGAAACACTTGAATATATCCTAACGATTAGGCTTGATGAAAGATTAGTTAGTTTAGTCCAAGAAGTATATTTTATCCCAAGTAAATTTCAAGAATATTATGATTATATTAAAAATAATAAAAAGGTCCAAATACATGATGTCGTTGCCATAATTAATAGCAAAGTTAATAATGATTATTATTCTTTAGATTTAAAAACCGATATGAGTAAAGAAGAAGCCATAATCGTTAATAAATATTATCAAATGGATAGTAATTATGAACCTGATGATTTAGTTAATGTTAGTCTCGATTATTCTTGGGGTGATTATGGAAGTATAAGAGTTCGGCAAGTAGTTATGGATGCCTTCCTAAATATGTGGCAAAAAGCTAATGCCGAAGGTATATATTTAATGATATCATCCGCTTATAGATCATATGCCGAACAAGAAATAGTTTATAATAATTATAAAGAAAATTATGGTGAAGACTATGCTGATTCAATTGCTGCCCGGCCGGGATTCTCCGAACATCAAACTGGTTTAGCTATTGATATATTTTCCAAAACTAATTCCAACCGAAATACTTTTAAAGATAGTGATGCAGCCCATTGGTTAGTTGCCAATGCTTACAAATATGGTTTTATCTTAAGATATCCCGAAGATAAAGTTTCATTAACTGGTTATAATTATGAATCATGGCATTTTAGATATGTTGGTGCCGAAATTGCTTCTTACATTCAAGAACATGACATAACCTTTGAAGAATATTATGCATACTTTCTAGACAAATAGAAAAAAAGAAAATCGTTAAAAATTTTCTTTTTTATTTGAGCCGATATAATCGATTTGGTTTTAATTTTATTTTAACTAAGATTAGCATTCCCATTAAACTTAAGAGGAATATAGCTGGAATTGCATAACCACAATCCGGGTTTTCAATTGATTCATAGACTACTTCTACGCCATCAGCTGTACTGTCAATTTGTTTTTTGACACTAGTTACACCCTTTTTAGAACTATTTTTTTTGGTATCAACATATTGAGCATAAGTTTTATTCATCATAATCGCAGGTCTTAAGACCATATAATTATCACCAACTATATTTCGTAAAAAGGTAATTAAATTTAGGCCATTTATGGATTCTATTCCCCCACTAGTTTTACGAACTAGTTCCTTATTACCAATATAAATATAAGCTTTAGTTGAATAATCTTTATAAAGAATAATATCCCCTATTTGTAAATCATTTACTGTTAATTCTCTAGCTCTTGTACTAGCATCATTACTATAAAAATCCCAGGCATTATTTGCATTAATTAAGTTTTCACCAAAAGTATTTTCGCCACTAGTATTCTTATAATTATATGGTGTAACTCTTAAGCCATAATAATTAAGTAAGGTAATATTTCGAATATTTTTATTCGTAATATTAGCTAAACAATAACCATTTTTACTACATTCATTCATACTTAAAATATTATTTAAATCAACATTATTTAGATACGATAAATCATAACCAAAAGCATCATTATAAATTTTACTAATAAATTCAGTTTCCGTATAATTACTATTTTTTAAATTATTATAAGTACTTTGAAAAGTATTTATATTTTGATTATTTAAAGCATTAAGTAAGATATGACTAATAGTCGCAGTTTTAATACTCGCAACTTGTCCTTTCATAGTTACATATTCCCCAAGTAAATTTTCATCATCAGGTACAGTTACCGAATAATTAATCGTTTTAGATTCACCTACTTTTAAAGAGGAAATTGTCCAAGAAATAGTATTACCACTAACACGACCATCCGAAGTCATTTTAAAGTTGACATTCGCACTTTTTTCTTCTTTAACTACTAAATTATTATAAGTATTATCTCCATTATTTTTAATTGTTAGATGATAAAGAATCGTACTATTAGGTATTGCTGAATCTAGTCCCACACTAGCATCAATATTTGTTACCTCTGCGGTTTTGGTAATTGTAAGGCCTGGATACTTTACTCTACTTTGAGCAGTTGAAGTAAGATTAATTTTTTCTTCCCTACCTTGCGTATTAATCCAAGTATCACCATCTGATAAAAAACGAATAACACTTAATTGTTTAATACTGCTATTGCTACTACTACCATAAGAAATAGCGGCTTGAATTTTATTTTTTAATGTAGACATTCCAATACTATGAGTTTCTACTTTATCTACATGGTTTACAGCATCATAATAACCACCATTCGTAGTATAACCCGAATCAATGATTTTAACATTATTTTTATCAGAAGCATCAACCATCATTACATGGCCGGTACCATCATAACGCCGATATACAATAATATCGCCCGTTTCAAAGTTAAATGACCCGTTTAACCAATTTCTTAATTCTTGAATAACATTAGAATTATCCCAACTTCCTCCTTTAGATGGAGCTTTAATATTAACTAAAACATGTTTATTATTGCCATCAGCATAATTAGCTAAATTATAAGAACTATCCGGTATTTTCATACCCAGAGCTTGACTATATACTTGATATAAGAAAATACCACAGTCAGTGTAAACTGTATGGTTACCAGTAGCATCTTCTGGGGTTGCAACGGCAGTCTTTCTAAAACTATCGTATTGGACATATCCACCACGATTGTAAAAGGCTTTAGCCGTTTCTAAAACAGCTGTTCTTTCCTCTTGAACAGTCGTAGCTTTTACCACAATTGGTAATGATAACATTAACATTATAATAATTAAACTTGACACTTTTTTAATCATTATCATTGACCCCTTACTTTACGCATAATAATTATATCATATATTCAATTGACAATTTTAATTTACTATAATTTTTACTATTAATTTACTATATTTGTGTAAAGCAAAAGGCCATTTTACAATAAAAAACAAGCTTAATTATTAGCTTGTTTCTTGATTAATTTTGCATGTAATACCACTTTTTCATCGGCATTATAACATGTCGATAAAGTAAGCAATTTGTCATTAGTATTAACATCTACATGGAAATCATATTGACTACGGCTAAGGATAGTATCAATGAATTTTTGAAATGATTCATCAGTACCAAAATTAGTCGTAATATAGTATGTTTCAGTCGGTATTTTATACACAGAAATTACTTGGAATAAATAACTTGTAGATGGTGTAACTAAGTGTATTACATAGTTATCTGTATCATTATACCAGTTATTTTCAAAGATATTTTTTAATGATCCAAACATCGTCTTATTAACCCGACCATGAGCATATATAACACTATTATCTTTTAAATTTTCAAGATTATTTCGATAATCTGAGAATACCCAACCAGCACTATTAACTCGTTTATTAAAGTCATGAGTTAGATAGAAATCATTATCACTTGTTTGTACAACAGGATAATTAATATTAGTACCATTTACTTTTAAGAAAGCCACAGTATCACTATTTTTTTCGAGTAACTCCGTAAAATCAACTTTAATAAGGGGTAATTGAATATATTTCCAATAATCACTAACTGGTTCTTCTGTTTGTGTAGATTCATCAGGAGGATTTATTAATTCTTCTTGGGTCGTATCAACGGGTATTTCTTCAACAGGAGCAAGTTCCTCTATTTCTTCTTCTATTTCTTGAATCTTTTTATTATCTTGAGCCCATTTGTAATATTGATAACCTGAGACCGCAAAAGCAATTGCAAAAACAAAGGCTACAACTATCCAAACCCATCTTTTTAATCTTTTTTTCTTTTTATGATGAGTACCTTCTTCAATATTTTTTTTCTTTAATTTTTCCTTTTTCTTCTCCATACATATCACCTTAATGTCTATATTTTAACTCTAAATTATATAATTAACAACCAAAAAAGATGCATTTTTGCATCTTTTTTTAAAAAATTGGATAATTAATTATTATTTTCTAATAATTTTTTTGATAGAATATCCAGCAGCACTTACGCTTGAAATTGCCATGGTTACGATACTAGCAATTCCGTCGAATGTACTTGGAACTTTTCCTTCTGTTTCGTCGCCAGCTTGATCTCCATCATCAGTAGGATCTTCTACAGGGTCTGGAGCAGGTTGTTGTTCAGCTGGTTTCATAGTTGAATGATTACTATCAGCTTCAACTTTTAATAAGTGTTCACTACTATCAGAGTAATTTAAGTTTTCAATAGAGATTTCGAATGTTGCTTCTCCATCAGCTATAGCGATATATTGGTTATCTTCAGCATCTTCATCATCATATTTAACTAAAACATCACCGCTAGTTACTTTGAATGATTTTCTTAAAAGATCTGTTTCCATACCAACATTATCATGAACTTCTAAACCATTCCAATATTCAACAACTGTAACAGTATAGATTTCCCCTTTAGTAAGATTTCCACTTACTTCTTCTTCTTCAGAATCAAGAATTTTTACATCGAATTTTAATTCACTTATAGGTACGATAGTATGGAAGAAATTACCATCTTTATCTTCTCCTTTAATGTGAATATCATCATTTGTTTTTCCAGCCATGCAGTTTGAATGAGAGTAAGATATTACACTTCCTCCAGCTACTTTGAAATATCCAGCAGGAATAGTGGCATTTTCAGCTATAGTAACGTTACCACCAGTAACTTCATTCCATAAACTAATTTGTCCTCCACCAAGAACTGCATCGTCTGTAATACTTACAGTACCAGCACTAACAGAAATTTTGTTAACAGTACCAGAAACAGTTAAAGTTCCTGAGTTAACAACATCTCCTAAAAATGCATTTTTTTCAACTGTTAAAGTACCTTTATTAGTTACAACTGTGCTCATTAAAATATTAACTTCATCAACGACAACAGTCATTTTTGCAGTTAATTCTAAATTTGCGATAGAACCAGTACGACCTGAATCTTTAAAAGATACATTATCAGCTGATACTTTTACATTTGTTAAAGCGTTACCATTTAAGTCTAATACTATACCACTTTTATCAATTTCAATAGCTTCATCACCCAAATTAGCATCTAATGTGTAAGTTTTAACTTCTCCATCAGCAGATGAAACTTCAACTTTACCATCTTCAGATACCAATTTAGTTAAAGTAGTATAGTTAACTTTTGCAGCGCTAACACTCGTAACCATTACTAGCATTGCTAGCAAACCAAATACAACCTTTTTGAAATTTTTCATTTTTCCAATCTTTCTCCTTTCTAGAACTAATTTACTACATTAAAAATTTCTTGTCAAGATATTTTATTTAAATTTCAAAAAGTGTAAACAAGTCGCTTTTTAACAAAAAAATATATTTTTAAGCCTAAAGTAAAAGAAAAAAGACGGGTTGTAATCGTCTTTTTTCAGAAAGATTGGAATTTAATTTTTTTTAAATTGTATTTTTTATTTTTTTATTTTCTTATAATTTTTTTGATTGAATATCCAGCAGCACTTACGCTTGAAATTGCCATGGTTACGATACTAGCAATTCCATCGAATGTACTTGGAACTTTTCCTTCTGTTTCATCTCCAGCAGGTTCTCCATCATTTCCTGGATCAACAACTGGTTTATCAGCAGCAGGTTCATCATCTAATTCATCAGGTGTTACAAATGTAACAACTAATTTTGCATCAGAATCTGGCATTTCGAATTCTCCGTCTTTAACTAGAGTTTGTTCATCGCCTACAACTAATACATATTTAGCAACATAACCTTCATTAGCTTCAACTAATAAATATCTGTTATCTTCTAAATATTTTAATGTGTAAGTGTGTCCTCCTAATAAATTTTGTGGAGTATGTAATTCAACAATTTTACCATTTTCTTCAACAACTTCGATATCTAATTTATGTTCTTTACCTACATAAACAGTATCACCTATTCTAATAGCTTTTAAATCTTTACCAAGAATATTAGTACTTTTTAATCTAGCTTCAGTGTTACTATCACCAGTATATTCGCCACCAGTAATTACACTATCTTCTCCGTGTTTAGGAATATCTAATGCAGCTGTTGGTTTTAAAGAAATAAATTTACCATCAGCAATAACTAAATTACCAGTTGAATTAAAGTTTAATACTTCAGCATCAGCTTTAAATTCACCATTATTTACAGTTAAATTAGCATTTCCAGCTATAGTTAAAGCATTATGTGTAGTATTAGTCTTTGCATCCGTACTAATATCCATAGTACCATTATTAACAACTAATGTACCAGAATTAACGACTGCACCATTAGTACTTGTAAAAGTACCTCCATTTACAGTGATAGTACCAGTAGTACCAGTATTAACTAAAATGGCTTCAGCAGCTGAAACATATTTACCGCCAACAACATTTATGTCTGAATTACCACCAGTAACATAAATTAAACCATTATTAGTTTTCCAGTCTCCATTTAAAGTAACATCGGCATATCCATCAACGACTTGTATTCCAGCCCAACCTGATGTTAAAATAGCACCACTATTAACTACTACAGAAGTAGATAATGCAGTATAAGCAGTACTATGAGGATCAGTAACTGTTGCTTGAGTATCACCAGTAACTTTGATTAGTGGTGTAGAAGCTTGTGCAACTGTAACCTTACCATAGTCAATAACTAATGAAGCCCCAGCGTCAACTGTAATAGAAGAATTACTTAATGTTAATTCACCATTGCCTTCAACTCTAATAGTTAATTTGGCGTCTTTATAAACTCTAATATTATTAACAGTTAATTTAACACCATCAGCAATAGTTAAAACTTCATCCTTACTATATACGTCTACAGAGTAACCATAGTTATGACCATCTTCAACTACTGTACATCTAACAACGTCTTCCGTACTTTCAGTACATTGTTCAAATCTAGTAGTAAAACCAGTATGAGCATCTTGGTCAACATCTTTGATATCATAATCGATTTTTGAAGCACTAACACTTGTAACCATTACTAGCATTGCTAGTAAACCAAATACAATTTTTTTCAAATTTTTCATTTTTTTCCTCTCTTCTCCTT
>CANQXV010000037.1 GCA_947627895.1 uncultured Bacilli bacterium | reverse complement strand
CTGTTTAGCTCAGTCGGTAGAGCGCACGGCTGTTAACCGTTAGGTCGTAGGTTCGAGTCCTACAACAGGCGCCATTTTAAAAAATTAGCAAGTTCTAGAATAAAGAATTTGCTTTTTTAATTAATATAAGAATTATAAAAAAATAATAAAACACTTGCATTTTCAAACAAAAAATGATATAAAAGTAATGTCAAATATTGTTTTTGACATTAAATTTGCCTTTAGGCAAAATATAATATTATTAATCTTTATAATATTATTTAATAGGCAATCAGAGGATAGAATATCATCGTCTATCGCGGACTTATGTTATTAGCATAGGTCTCAAGTGTAAGTTATTCGCAAGAGTTTCTGATGAGATGTTGGAAGTGATGTCCAACCTATTGCCTATTTGGCTTGTCTATGACAAGCCTTTATTTTCTAATAAATTTAAAGGAGCATCTTATGAAGTATAAATACATCGGGATTTTAAATACAGCCGTAGCTGAAAAATGGAACCTAATAGAACATAAAAATAAACCTATTTTAGTATTTGATGATAGAATCCAACATGTAATTGATAAACATTTAAAAGATTTTGCAACAGTAGAAAATATTATGATAGCGTATAATAACTTGTCTAATATAATAAAGAAACCAGATTATACATTCTTTAATTCTAAAACCTCTGGACTAGAGTACTATAAAAAGTTAGATAATGTTTGTGTAGCTGTTAGAATTAGTAACGGAAAGGTATTAAAGGTAAGAAGCTGGTATCCTCCAAATAAAGGCAAAATATCGAATAGGCAAAAAAAAGAAAAAATATTATATATAAAACAATAGATATAATAAGAATTAAAAGTTATTGTGAGATATTAATTATGTAGTAGATTACTACATATTTTTAATTGCGTAATAATCTGATATATGGTATGCTATTAGATATAAAAGGAAGGGAATATTTATGGCTAATATTACAAGTGCAATTAATGTAAATGTAAATAGTAAAATAAAAAAAGAAGCAACAGAAATTTTAAAAAATCTAGGTATTAATATGAGTACAGCAATAAATATTTTTTTAACTCAAGTAGTTAAGAAGGATGGAATTCCTTTTAAAATTACTAATAAAGAAAATAAAAATTCTAAAAAGTAGTTTACGAATTTATTAGGAAGAATAAAATGTAGTGGGAGTAAGTATTTTTATGAAGAATAAATTATCAGCATATTATTTGTTTTGGATCTTTTTAATCGGAAGTATTTGTGGTTGGTTTATCGAATTTTCTTACACTTTAATTTTTAGTCATGTTTTTATTAATCATTCCGCTTTAGTTATTGGTCCAATTAATGCGATATATGGTTTTGGAGCTTGTATTTTAACAGCACTTTTATATCATTATCAAGATGCACCGCTTTGGAAAATTTTTATTATTAGTTTTTTAGGTGGTACCGTTTTAGAATATGTTTGTAGTTGGGGCATGGATTTTGCATTAGGTTTTACAGCTTGGGATTATAGTAATGCCTTTTTAAATATTAATGGCCGGGTGTGTCTTGCCTATTCCATAATGTGGGGATTCTTAGGTATTGCTTGGATAAGATATATTTACCCTTATTTAATAAGATTTATTGATTTATGGAGTTATCAAAAAGGGAAAAGAGTAAGTTTAATTTTATTTGCTCTTCTTGCTCTTGATGCGGCTTTAACTGTTAGTGCTGTAGTTCGGGCCAAAGAAAAAGAAAGAGGTATTGCACCCGGGAATATATATGAAAGTATTTTAGATAATACTTTTAATCAAGATTATTTGAAAAATATGTTTAGTAACAACTGGGGGTAGGAATGAAAGTTTTAGTAT
This sequence comes from uncultured Bacilli bacterium, assembly GCA_947627895.1. GTDB lineage: Bacteria > Bacillota_I > Bacilli_A > RF39 > UBA660 > Onthocola_B. The sequence continues at coordinate 9,200 of CANQXV010000037.1, read as the reverse complement.
TAACATGTAGCACTGGGGGTGGGCATAATACCTGCGCTCGTTATATCAAGGAAGAATTTAATGATAATAATATTGAATGTGATGTTCAAGATTATATGAATATAATTGGACCTAAAGCGAGCAAGATTGCGGAAAAAATCTATTTGGATTCGACCCGGAATAATGGCTTAATTTTTAAAGGAGTTTATAAATTAGGCGAAATCTATAGTAAAACCCCTATTCCTAGTCCGGTATATGGCCTAAATAGTTTAGTTAAAGAAAAACTAGATCAATTTATTACCGACAATGGTTATGATGTTGTTATTGGAACGCATTTATTTCCGTGCATGACAGCTTCAGTTTTAAAAAAAGAAAAAGAACTTTTTTTAGTAAATGTGGCAACCGATTATGAATGTATTCCCTTTTGGGAAGAAACTAATCCGGATATTTTTGTAATTCCGTCCGAACTTTTAAAAGAAAGATTCATTAAAAAAGGAATTAAAGAAGAATGTCTTTTGCCATTAGGGATACCTGTTTCGAGTCATTTTCAAAAAGTAAAAGGAACTAAGAATAAAATGATTCTATTAACATCGGGTAGTATGGGCTTTGGTAAAATAAAAGAAATAGTTATTAATATTTTATCGGGGGTACCTGATTATAAATTAGTAGTTGTCTGTGGTAATAATGAAGCTATGAAAAAAGAACTTGAAACGATAACGAATCCTAATTTAGAGGTTTTAGGTTTTATTAATAATATTAATGAATATATTAAAAAAAGTACTTTAGTTATAACCAAACCGGGTGGTCTTACGACAACTGAGGTTGCCGTTTTAAGAAAACCTTTAATCCATATGATGCCTATTCCAGGCGTTGAAAACTATAATGCCGACTTTTTTGCCCAAAATAAAATGAGTATTAAAGCCACGAATATAAATGAGATAATCGAAGGTATTAAGACTTTAGTAAATAATCCGGATTATCAAAAAGAAATGGTGGAAAATCAAAAAAGAATTATTAATGCTAATGCAGCTCATGATTTAGTTATGGCTGTTAAAGATAAATTTAATGTCAAATAGATGTCCGAATGGACATTTTTTTAATTTTTTTGTTATAATACTTTTAGGTGATATAGATGGATAGTAATGTAAGTATGTTAGAACGCTATGGGGAAAATTTAACAGCTAAAGAATATATAACAGATCCGGCGATTGCCCGAGATGAAGAAATAAAGCAAATGATTTTAACTTTACTCACTCCTGAAAAAAGTGCGCTTTTAGTAGGTAAAGCTGGAATTGGGAAAACGGCTATTGTGGAAGGACTAGCTTACCGAATTCAAACTAATAATGTTCCTGATGCTTTAAAGGGCTGGACCATTTATAAAATTAATATTACTAGTTTAATGGGTTCAACTTTAAAAGATGGGGCTATGGATAATCGGGTTGATATTTTAGTTAAGGAACTTGCTAATCGTGATAAAACTATCCTTTTTGTCGATGAAACGCATTTAATGGTTAACCGGGAAGGCGGAATCGACTTTGCTAATATGTTAAAAGCGGGATTAGACCGTGGTAGTATTAAAATGATTGGTGCCACCACTAGTGAAGAATATGAACAGTATATTTTAAGAGACCGGGCCTTTTTAAGAAGATTTCAAAAGATTGATGTTGTCGAATGTGACCAACCAACGACAGTTAAAATTTTAATGGGAACAATTCCTAAACTAGAAAAGCAAATTGGGGTAAAGCTAGGTTATCAACCATATATCACGGAAAAGATAATGAAATTTATCGTAGAAATGACCGATGAATATAAAAGAGTATATGAAATCTCAAGTCGTTATCCGGATATTTGTTTAACAATTGTGGCTAACGCCTTTACTTATGCTTTATATGAAAATAATAAAATTGTGCGGCTAAAACATTTTTATAAAGCTATTTGTAATACTAAAAGTATTTATGAAGATGCGAAGATAAAAGAAATAGAACGATTTAAAGAAGAATTCGCCGAAATGATTGTAAATGAAAATGTTGATTTAACTGATCAAGCTTAAAAACTTAAACTCTCAAAAAGAGTTTTTTCTTTGTCTAATTTTGGCATCATTTGTCGAAAGTGTTGAAAAGAATATTTTAAACATTATAATAAAGTATTTGTTATTGGTTAGTGGCGCCTACTTTATAATGCAACTTTGCTTTTACAACTTAGGAAATAATCTAATTTTATAGTAAAGGGGGCGATAAAGTTATGAACAAAGAAGCCATTCTTTTAGTAATAATAATTATGTTAATCTTGGTAATTATCAAGATTCTACCATAAAAAGACGCTAGCCAAGAAATTGGTGTAGCGTCTACTCCGTAGGCGTTACCTAACCGGTAACATAAATATAATATACAATATTTTAATTAAATATACAAGTAATACTAAAAATATTGTGAGGTTAAGTATTAAAATTTATCTTGTCAAAGATAGTTTTTTTCTTTTATAATGAATTTAAGAGGTTAATATGTACGCGAAAGTGATAATTGAATATGCAACTAAAGAATTAGATAAAACTTTTATTTATCATGTTCCTGAAAATATAGAGGCTAAAATAAAAGTAGGGATGAAAGTTAGTGTACCTTTTGGCAATAAAAAAATCTATGGTTTTGTTTTAGAAATATTAACAGATGTTGAAGAAGATTTTGCTATTAAGGATATATGTGATATATCTGATGAAGAATTAGTTTTATCACCCGAGTTACTTGCTATCGCTGATTATTTATGCGATGTTACTTTGTGTACCAAAATAACAGCTTTACAAACGTTATTACCTTCAAGTTTTAAAGCTAAAAAACATAAGCAAAATTATGATTATTTTGAGACAATAGTTAAATTAAATCCAGATATAGATATTCAAAAATATAAAGAAGAAAATAAAAGATTTACGAAACAAATAGAAATAATTGATAAATTAGTAAGTGAAAAAGAAATAAAACAAAGTACAATTAATGGTAGTAGTTTACAAACTTTAATTAAGAAAAATATTGTTTTAGTCGAAAAAAGACAAAAGTATCGGTTAAATCAAAAAGAAGTTAATTATATCGAAAAAACTTTGACACCTGACCAAAATAAAGTTTTTGAACAAGTTGATTTGAATAAATTTAACACTTATTTATTATATGGGGTTACAGGAAGTGGTAAAACGGAAGTGTATATTAAATGGATTAAAGAAGTATTAAGGATGGGTAAACAAGCTTTACTTTTAGTGCCTGAAATATTACTTACAACTCAAATAATAAAAAGATTTTATGAAGAATTTGCCTCTAATGTAGCCATTTTACATAGTGCTTTATCCGCGGGGGAAAAACATGATGAATATTTAAAAATTATGCGGGGGGAAGTTAAAATTGTAATTGGAACTAGAAGTGCGGTTTTTGCGCCCCTATCTAATCTCGGTTTAATTATTATTGATGAAGAACAATCAAATACCTATAAACAAGATAATAATCCTAAATATAGTGCTAAGGATATTGCCACCTTTAGAGCTAAATATAACCATATTCCTTTAATACTAGGAAGTGCTACGCCAACGCTTGAGGCTATGGCCAGAGCTTTAAAGAACGTATATACGCTTTTACGCTTAGATAAACGGGTTAGTAATGCCAAACTTCCCACGATTGAAATTGTGGATATGGCTGAAGAAATAAAAAGACGGAATAATATTCTAAGTAGTAGTTTAAAGCAAAAAATTAGAGAACGCTTAGAAAAACATGAACAAATAATTCTTTTACTTAATCGGCGAGGGTATGCTACCTATGTTAATTGTAGTAGTTGTGGTTATACATATAAATGTCCAAATTGTGATATTACTTTAACGTATCACGCCAGTAGTAATAATCTGATTTGTCATTATTGTGGTTATCTCCATCAAAAAGATAAATATTGTCCCAATTGCCGGGAAGATGCCTTAAATTACTATGGCTTAGGTACGGAAAAACTTGAAGAATATATAAAAAAAGAGTATCCTGATGCGCGTATTGCCCGAATGGATCAAGACACAACTACTTTAAAAGGTTCACACGAAAAATTTATTGAAGACTTTCAAGCAGAAAAATACGATATTTTAATTGGAACCCAAATGGTTAGTAAGGGTCTTGATTTTCCTAAAGTAACTTTAGTAGGGGTTATAAATGCGGATACATCTTTAAATATTCCGGATTTTAGATCAAGTGAAAATGCTTTTTCTTTGTTTTATCAAGTGGCAGGGAGAAGTGGCAGAAGTAATCTTCCTGGTGAGGTTATCATTCAAACATTTAATCCCGACCATTATGTCTTAACTTGCCTTAAAAAAGGTTATGAAGATTTTTACAAAATAGAGATGCCGATGCGCCGAAAGCTAAAATATCCCCCTTACTATTATTTAATTGGCTTAAAAGTAATAGGTAAAGATTATGTTAAAACTTTAGAAGAAGCTAAAAAGGTGAAACAATATTTAGATGCGAATGTTGATAAAGAAACTATTTGTTTGGGTCCAACCACAGCTTTAATTTTAAAATATAATAATGAGTATCGGTTTCAAATAATTATTAAGTATCGTTTTGATTCCAAAATAAAAACGATTTTAAAAGACATTGATAATATGTATGCTTTAAAAAAAGATGTCTATGTGGATATTGATATTGATCCTTCAAGGATTTAGTTCGTTATATTTATTAAGATATAGGCAATAAAGAAAACCATAAACCCTTGAATTGATATAACCTCTGATAAGGGAATAATAATAAAAAGAGATGCGACAATAAAACCTAAAATTAAAGAATTACTAATATTATGAAATTTATTAATAAATTTGGTCGTAAATTTAGCTCCTAAGGCGATACCAGAAAAGTCCCCTAAAAAATAGAAGAGTAAGGGAATTAAATATATTGGGTGAGTAAGAACATTAGCACTTATCGATTTATATAAATAGTAGGGACCTAAAATCATCATAATCATCGAACCACTGATGCCAGGAATAACTGTAATAAAGCCGTCTATAAAACCACATATAGTAAAAAAAATTAGAAAAGGAATAGTAATATTTATATCGGTATAAATCATGGGACTCGTGGGTACTAGGTAATTTAATAGAAATAGAAATATTGATGCTAGTAAAAAAGGTATAATTTTAAATTGAAAATTTTCTTTTTTAATAAATAAAGGTATACTACATAAAACTAAGTAAGCAAAAAATAATTTAGTTAAGTTGGGTATAGTTATAAAACAGATTTCAATTATTTTAGCAAAACCTAAAATTCCTATTAAACCGCCCAGTAATAAATAAATAATATATTTATAATATTGACGGGGATTTGACAGAAAAGTGGTAAAATTTTTAAATTCTCCGGAAAGGTAGAGAATTGTGCCCCCACTAATGCCCGGAATAAAGGAAACAATGCCGATAAATAGCCCAATTATGATATATTTCATAATAAACAATATGTTGAATATACTTCTAATATGTGCTAAAATAGCGATATAAGGAGGGTATGAAATGAAAATAGCATTAATCGTAATTTTAGTAATTGTTGTTTTATTAATTATCTGGATGATTAGTACTTATAATGGTCTTGTAGTTCTAAGAAATAGAGTTAAAGATCAATGGGCACAAATCGATGTTCAATTAAAAAGAAGATTTGATTTAATTCCTAATTTAATTGAAACAGTAAAAGGATATACGAAACATGAAAGTGAAACTTTAGAAGCGGTAGTTAAAGCTCGTAATTCTTATACAACGGCAGTAACTCCGACAGATCAAATGAAAGCTGATGGGGAATTAACACAAGCCATTTCTAAATTATTTGCTTTATCAGAAAGTTATCCTGATTTAAAAGCCAATACTAATTTTCAACAATTACAAGCAGAATTGACAGAAACAGAAAGCAAAATTGCAAGTGCTCGGCAATTTTATAATGATACAGTTTTACAATATAATAATAAAACTGAAGTTGTACCAAGTAATATTGTAGCTAGTATATTTAAATTTAAAAAAGAAGCTTTCTTTGAAGCTAATGAAACAGAACGAGAAAACGTTAAAGTTCAATTCTAGGAGCGTTTAATAAACGCTCTTTTTTCGAAATAGAGGTGAGAAAATGAAAAAATGGATTCCAACTATTCTAACTATTTTAACAATTCTAGCTTTTTTAATTTGTCCTTTATTTGTTAAAGCTGATGTTGATTATGATATTGATCATTATTATATCGATGCTGTTGTTTTAACTAATGGTGATGTTGAAGTAAAAGAAGCCATATATTTAGATGGCGAATTTAATGGTTATATTAGAGATATTTTATATCTGGGAAGCAAAAATGATACTCTTTATAATGCTTCGGGTATCGAAAACATTGAAGTTTATGGTAAAAAGAATCCCGATGCTAATTTTAGTATTTTTGATGCTAACTTAGATAATTTTTATAAAGTTAATACAGCATATAATGGTGATACTGGAAAATATGAATTAACTAATACTTATAATGGTATAAGTTTAAAAATGTATCAACATACCGATGATGATACTTATGCTTTTGTTATAAAATATACTTTAAAAGATGCGGCCATATTACATAATGATGTTGCCGAACTTAGATGGAATTTTATTGGTAATGAAATGGATGATCCCGTGCATGATTTACAAATAAAGGTTCATTTACCAAAAGGGGATTCTTCCGATTATTTCAGATTTTGGGCGAATTCCGAAAGAACTTTGGCCGGGGATGTTGAATCCTTAGATAGCGCTCATACTGGGGTATATGCAACCGCTAAAAAGTTAGAAGCAAATGACCCATTAACTATTCGCGTAACCTTTGATAAAAGTTTACTTAATGCATCTCTCGTAAGTAAAAAAGATTCTGAAGATGCTTTTGATGATATTTTAGAAGAAGAACAAAAGAATGCCGATATTGCGAACGCTAAAAGAAAAGAAATAAGACAACAATATTATTCTGCCGTAGTCTTATGCGTTGTTTATTTAGTTACTGTTGCAATTCTTTGGATATATACTTATATTCGGCATGATAAAGAATATAAACCAATGTTTCAACTTAAATATAACCGGGAATTTATTGATGATTATAATGTAGAAGTCATTGATTATTTAATGAAAAAGCAGATTACTTCTAATGCCATGACCGCCTCAATTATGAATTTAATTTATAAGAAAAATATTACTTTTGAGGAAATACCTGGCGGTAATAAAAAAGAATATGAATTTACTTTAGTAAATCGTGATAACTTAAATGCTACGGAAAATATATTAGTTGATTTTCTATTTATGACTATTGGGGCTGATAATAAATTTAGTACTAGAGATTTAAAAAAGTACGCTAAAAGTACTAAAACTTGTAGTGATTTTATGAACTCCTATACTAAATGGAAAAATGCGGTTTTAGAAGATGGTAAAAAAGAAGACTTTTTTGAACCCAAAAAGGTTGCTTCTGGTATTATTATGTTAGTAATAGCTTTTTTAGTTTTCTTCTATTGTAGTTCAATAGAGGTAGAATCCTTCCTTCCATTTTTAATTCTACCTTGTGGTTTTGCCTATCTTGTTTATACTTTATGTCATACGAAAAAGACGAAAAAGGGAATTGAACATTACGCTAAATGGCGGGCTTTTAGAAATTTCTTAGATGATTTTGGAACCTTTGAATTAAAAGAATTACCAGAAATAACTTTATGGGAAAGATACTTAGTTTATGCGACTATTTTTGGTCTAGCTGATAAGGTTCAAAAAGCAATGAATGTTCGAATTAAAGAAATAAATGTTAATGATTATGCGTATACTCCAATCTTTATTTACAATAATATAAATATTGGTAGTTGTATTAATGAATCTGTAACTTCCGCGGTAAGTGGGGCGCAAGCAACAATAAATCGAGCTAATGCTGTATCAAGTATAAGTAGTGGCTCAGGTTTTGGTGGTGGCTTCTCCTCTGGCGGTGGTTTCGGAGGTGGCGGCGGCGGAGGCCGTGGCTTCTAAATAAAATAAAGAAAAATAAATAATAAAGAAAAAAGAAGGGAATGAAGAATATGAAAAGTGTTGCAATTAAAGGTGCAAAAGAATTTGAAATTAAGGAAATAGACGAACCGGTTAACGATGGAACGAAAGTTTTAATTGATGTTAAAAAATGTGGTATTTGTGGTTCAGATCTTCACTATTGGGTAAGTGGGGCTCCTGCCGGTTTAGTTATGGGTCATGAATATAGTGGCGTAGTAACGGATCTTGGTGCGCGTACAGATTTAAAAGTTGGGGACAGAGTAACGGCTTTACCAATTTCACCATGTGGTAAGTGTGAAGCATGTCTTACTGGAAATCCTCAATATTGCCTAAAAACTTGGAATCACGCTACAGGTTTATCTTTAGATAATCCGGGAGCTTTAGCTCCAAAAACAGCCTTAAGAGGCGATATGGTTATGAAATTACCAGATAGTGTTTCCGATGAAGAAGGAGCGATGGTGGAACCAACGGCGGTTGGTCTACATGCGGTTCATCTAGCCGATATCAAAGTAGGAGACAAAGTCCTAGTAGTTGGTGGCGGTATTATTGGTTTAGTATCCGCAATGTTTGCGAAAAGAGAAGGAGCAAGTTTTGTTGCCGTATCTGAAACAAATCCCGGAAGGGGCGAAAAAGCGGTATCTTTAGGTGTTGCCGATGCTTGGTTTGATGCCAAAGCCGAAGATGCAACTGCGAAAATGATGGAAGCCTCAAATGGAGGATTTGATGTTGTTCTAGAATGTGTTGGTAATGGTCCTGCTGTAACTAGTGCGATTATGCTTACTAAAGTTGGTGGTACCGTTGTTTTAGTTGGAGTATCTCTTGATGCTATAACTGTTCCTCTTACTCTTGCCGTAATGCATGAATTAACTTTACAAGGTGCAATTGCTTATACTAAAGAAGAATTTGCAACCGTTATTGATTTAATTGCTAATAAAGATATTGAAGTTTTAAAATTTGTCGATAAAACTATAACATTAGATGAAGTTCAAGCCGCTTATGAAGAACTAACAAGCGGTACATCAAATACTATCAAGATTTTAGTAGATCCAAATAAATAAAAAAATATTAAGCCTATCGAAAAAATGATAGGTTTTTATTTTGCCAATGTCTACTTTCTGTCAAATTAGCAAAAAGGCCTTGCATATATATATATATATATATATAGTGCGACCAGGTTAAGGTCTTATAATTTAGCAGGTGGAAATCCTGCTC
>CANQXV010000036.1 GCA_947627895.1 uncultured Bacilli bacterium | reverse complement strand
TTGTTAAATTTTGTAAATTTTAATTTAAAAAATATAAAATTGGTGTTTATGGGTTGCAATCATATATATATATATATTTTCAAGAAAAATCTTTTAATTTTACAGAAAGTAGACATTGGCAAAATAAAAAAGAAAGACAACATTTCTATTATCTTCCTATAAGATTTATCTAAAATTATTTTTTAATCGTATCACTTATTTGTTTTTGGTCTTCACTATGATCAATAGTACTACTTAATACCCCTGAAACATTTTGAAGCATGGTTCGGTAATTGCCAACCAATATTTCCAGTGATTTATTACGTGCTTCCAAATCTCTAATTCTGGCTTCATCTTGTTCTCTTTTTTCATTAGATGAAGTAATTAAAGCTTGATGTTTTCTTAATAAATCTTGATAATCTTCCGCAATTTTCTTTAACCGCGCATTTTCAGTTTCCAAATTACTTTGGTTTTCCGCAACTCTAGCCACTAATTGATCCATTTCGGCGATATCCTCTTCGTCTTTTGTAAAATCGATATAATTTAATGGTTCACTAGTTTCGGTTTCCTCAGGTACTAAATTTTCTTCTTCAACAACTAATGGCACAACTGGATGCATCATACTTGGTTTAGTTTTTGGTCTCTTATCAGCCTCAGCCATTAAATCATATAAATCTCGGGGTTCATAATCGGGATGATTACTCATTAAAATAAATTTGCGGGCCGCATCAACTGTTGCTGGTACTCCATATTTATTAGCAAAACTTTGATGATTCTTCGAAAAATCAGCCATGAAATCATCATTATTTGGCCAAATAGCATAAGATATTGCTAAAGGTTGTTTATCTTTTTCAATTAAAGGTAAATCTAATACCATTCTTAAACAATTTTCACTAGCTACGATATCAGATGCTATACCATAAACACTTTTATTTAAAGTATCATCATTTTTAGCCCGTGCTAAAGCTTCTCTTTTAATGGCATCGTAACGAATAAATGGTAAAACCGGTTCATTTCCCATGCGTAAATAATTTTCATTGCAAGAAGCTCCATTTTTACATAATTCTGCCGAAGGTAAAACAATATTATCTAAAGAAACAATATGATGTCTTTTGTAATTATCGACACATCTTTTAGCATAAAAAGCAAATTCTTTTTCAAATAAACCATCATCAGGCCATAACAAATAAGATAAAAATACATCCTTATTTCGTTGTTCTTTTTTTTGTTCTTCTTCGGAATCTAGCAATTCAGCATTTTGCCTCCGATGGGCATTAAAAAATTCATCAGTAATCTTTTGAGCTTGATTATATAAGGCACTAGGATATGACCCAGCACGATATAAAGCTTGAAATTTATCATCATTAACAGCTTCTAAAATAGCCGCGGCACAAATATCTTTAGTTAACGTTGCTTCCATGTTACCACCTATTATAAGAATACACTAAAGGGCTTTAAAAGTCAATTTATTTTTCTACTCACCAACTTGTAAAAACAATCATAAAATACTTTGATTGGAGGATAAAAATGTTTTCCGAATTTTTACATTTAAGTTATGTAACTCAAGCACTACTGGCAACTATTTTTACGTGGAGTGTTACGGCCTTAGGAGCTGCAATTGTTTTTGCATTTCGTAAAATTAATAAAAATATTATGGATGCCATGTTAGGTTTTTCCGCGGGGGTTATGATTGCCGCATCCTTTTTTTCTCTTTTATCTCCGGCGATAGATATGGCTGAAACCCTAAATATGTGTAGTTGGCTTGTAGCATTTATTGGCTTTTTTACAGGTGGCGTCTTACTTTTTTTAGGTGATAAAATTTTTGATAAAGTTTTAAATAAAAGTAATAAAAATAGTTTAAAAAGAAGTTTAATGCTAATTTTTTCGATAACTCTTCATAATATACCTGAAGGCCTGGCTGTAGGAGTTGCTTTTGGTTCTCTTGCCTATGGTATCCCTGGAGCCACCTTAACAAGCGCCATCATGCTAGCAATTGGAATTGGCTTACAAAATTTCCCGGAAGGTACAGCTGTCGCAGTTCCCCTTTTACGTGAAGGTTTTTCTCGGAAAAAAGCTTTCTTCTATGGTCAATTAAGTGGAATAGTTGAACCTATATCTGGAGTTATTGGGGCCCTACTAGTTATCAAGATTCGTACCATTCTCCCATTTTTTCTAGCGTTTGCCGCCGGGGCCATGATTTATGTAGTTGTTCAAGAGTTAATTCCGGAAAGTCAAACTAATGCCAAAAAAGATTTAATGGCTTTATTTACAATGATTGGTTTTTCCTTAATGATGATTCTTGATTTAGCCCTAGGTTAAAAAAAGCACTTTTAAATTAAGTGCTTTATTCTTGGGTAATTTTTACAAATTTAACTTTATCAGTTGTCTTTAATAAATAATAATCATCATATAAATTTTCTAAATATTCAGCCTCAAAAGTATCATATAATTCATTATTAAAATAAACACTTATTTGATTATTTTCTTGACTAAAGACCAGTTTTTTAACTTGCATAACCTTGAATGTTACATCAACACTATCTTTTACATAAGCTTCAATGGATCTACCAGAATTAATTCGATAAAAACTATATTTTATTTTACCATTAACTGGAAAATCAATATACAAACGATTATTATTTATCATAATTGCATGTTCAACATTATTACTAAAGTCAGTTTTTAACTGATATTGTCGCGTTTCATCAACATAAATATAAGTCATTCTTTGATTATTAACTAAATAACAAGGTTTTCCCGCGAAATATTCACCATATAGTATTGGCACTAAATATGTTACTAAATGAATATCTCCTGAGGTTGTTAATACTAATTCTTGGGACCCATTTTCATCTATACTTTTGATAAGATAAAAGTTCGGATATTCTTCTAGACTAATCGTATCCGCAACTGTAGTATAAGAATTTCCTATTTGCTCAACATTACTATTATAAATAACTAAGTTTTTATTTTCTAACGTTATAATAAATTCATCTAAAACATAGATTTCATCATATTTAAAATCTAAGGTGGTATTACCAAAACTATTAACTAATCCATATTTACCATTTCTTTTAATTGCATAATAGCGGGTATTATTACTATCTAAAAATATTGATTGACTGGTACTAGGAATAATAATATTACCACTAGTACTAATTAAACCTTCACCAAAAGAATCACGGAAAACTAATAAACTGCTACTCTTATTAGTTAAAACATCATCATATGAATCATTAAAGGCTAAATCATAACCGTTTAAAATCTTTTTTTCATTCATGGTATCTAGTAAATAATTACTGGTACCTTTAATGTAAATATAAGAGGCACTAGTATGATCTAAGTCAACCTTTTGGGCTGATTTAATATCTCTATCAACTACATTACCAGTTTCTGTATTAATAAGTAAGCCATTACCACTATATTCAGCATAAGCATAATTATTTAAAATAAAATGTTTTTCACCATTAATAGTGCTAATTAAATACATATAGTTAATGTACTTAGCATTGCGATCGGCAGCATCATGATAAACTAAATTGCTCTGTGATCTAACATCAGATATATCAATATTACCCGCCACAATACTATTATTTCTTTTTAAAGTATAATGGCCATTATTATTTACTAAATAATAATTATCATATAAACAATATATATTTTCTTTAGGCAAATTAAATTTTTCTATTACCCGCATATTGGTATCTAATATAACTGTATTAGAAACATCATTTTCGTTTTCTTGAACAATGAAGTATCCGCCTTCACAATAAGTCGGATTTTCATAATCCGAATCAATCTCGCTTAAATTATAACCAACTTTTTCTTTTTCAGGAGCAATAATTCTCGTTCGAACATTAATAAAATAATGATATATAACCATTAGTAAAATAAAAACCACTACACAAATAACAACTATTTTAACTGTTTTTATTATTTGGTCTTTTGTTTGCATCCCTATCACCTATTTTAAGATTATCAAAAACTTGGCTTAAATTCAAGATTTATAAAACTCTTTACATTAAAAAAGTTAACCAAAATTTGATTAACTTAGTTATTATTTTTTAAACTTTCCAAAGCCGCGCGCATTTTCATATCGTATTTAACAATATCTTTAGTGCCATAGGCTTTTAATAATTCATCAACCGTAATTCCAAATTCATCAGCCATTTCTTTCGCTTTAGCATCAACCTCTTTTTCCGTGAAATCAATTTTTTCAGCATCAGCAATAGCTTCTATTAAATAACGATATTTAACTCTCTTTTCAGCTTCCGGTTCCATTTGTTTATGTAATTCTTCTGGTGTCGTACCCGTAATTTCATAATATTTATTAATATCTAAACCTTGATGGGCTAGTTGATTAGCATATTGATCAATCATCCGATGAACTTCTTCATCAATTATTTCTTCATTAATATCAACTTTTAAGTTCTTGGCTGCTTTTTCTAAGCAAGCATCTAAGAATTTATCATCAACTTCATGTTCTTTTTCATGTTTAAGATCTTCTTTAATTTTCTTTTTTAAATCCTCTTCGGTTTTTACGTCGTCATAACCTAAATCTTTAAAGAAATCTTCATTTAATTCAGGTAAACTCCGCGTTTTTACTTCATTAATCGTAACTTCAAATTTAACATCTTTATTTTTTAAATCAGCAATATAATTTTCAGGAAATTTTAAATTTAGAGTTTTAGTATCGCCGGTTTTTAACCCAATTAAACCTTCTTCAAAACCTGGAATAAAGGAGTGAGATCCTATTTCTAATGGGAAATTTTCGCCAGAACCACCTTCAAGTTCTTTACCATCGACATAACCTTTAAAATCAATTATGGCAGTATCACCTTCGGCAATAGCCCCATTTTCTTTAACGACAACATCTGCCATATGACTACGAAGATGTTCAATTTCGTCATTTATTTCCTTTTCACTAACAGTTACTTTATCTTTCTTTATTCCTAAATTTTTATATTCGCCAAGTGTTACCTCAGGATGCGTAATAAAGGTAAATTTAAGAATGATATTAGCATCAGATATACCTGTAATATCAACTGTTGGTTCGATAACAGGAACTATCTTTTGTTCATCTAATATCTTTTTATATGCTATTTGAATAGCATCATTCGCAGCATCTGGATATAGAGATTCAATGCCATAGTTTTTAAGATAAATATCTTTTGGAACATTTCCTTTTCTAAAACCATCAACTTTAGCATCTTTTACCTTTTTCTTAAAAGTTTTATCTAGGCATTCAACCCATTCTTTGTCTAATTTGATTTCAATTTCTTGGACATTTTTTTTCATATAATTACCCTCTTTCAAATACTTTTTTATTATATTATAACTTAGCCTTTTTCGCAAGATATTCTTATAATTTATGATACATCTTAATTTTACTTAGTTTTTCTCTTACCCGGCGATAGTCTTCTTTATTTTCGACATAAAAATCTTCAAGTAAGGGATCATTAGCAACACAAATTCCCATTGCTAAAAAAGTAACACACTTAGCAACCAAAGGATTGTAACAAGGATTCTTGGCTCTATACCCTTCTTTTAAATAGGCAACCTCGGCATCAGTATTAAAATATTTTAAAGTTTCTTTCAATTTAACTTTTTTAATAACCTCAGCATCATAAGAACAAATAAATTTAGTCCATCTTCTATTAATAGGCATATAAGCAATAGCATCTGTCGATTCTAAAAAGTAACTAGTGCCAGCACTATTACAAAAAACAATAACATGATTGCCATATTTTTTAGAAATATTATCTAAGTTTTCGTCTTTTATGACGGGAACCATAGCAGCACGAATACCAGATGTATTTAAAATATCTTTTAACATTACGGCACAATTACGACAAACACCCTTCCCTGCCAAAATATTAGCCGCGGATACAAACAGAAATTCTCGGTTCACAACCATTTTTAAATTTTCCTTGGTAAAATCAAATTCGTGAGCATAAGATAAATAACCTTCGGTTAACATATATTGAAATAAAGTATTTATTTCTAAAGGATTAGCAAAATTTAAAGTAGCACATAAATTACTAAAGTTTTTAATAACTCTTTCGTAACTATCTTGCATTTCTAAAAGAAAATTCCGAGATACGCCACCATTTTTCATTAATTCCATGCTATCTTCTATAATCATCCGTCTAGCAAAAGCCGCTAAAGAGTCGCTATCCATGGCCATCACTCCTCATAAAGTAATGTTTATTTTAAAGCTTTTAATTACAAATATCAACTAAAAATGAGACTATTGCCGCATCTTTATCAAACAAACCTTTTTTAATTCCTAAATCTAAACATGCAAGTTTTTTGATATTAGTAAGTAGTTCGTCTTCACTAAAACTAATACTATTATTATATAATTTATTAACTTGCCAATCTTGTAAGCCTAATTCTTTACAAATCATAGCCATAGTATATTTATTTTTTTGGTATCTTTTTAAATAATACATTAACCGATATTCTCGAGCCAAAAGGATGATTAAAGAAATAGGTTCAACTTTATAAACTTTTAAATTTTGGAGTAATTTAAGTGATAAAGGTAGATTTTTAGCCACCACGGCACTGACAAAATGAAAATTATTATTATCAATTATAGAACCAACAATTTTTTTAACATCTTCTATCTTTATTTTTCCAGGAGCATTATAATATAAAAATAACTTATCACATTCATTATAAATCATATCTAAAGATGAAGTATTATTCATAATGTAATTTATAGCATCACTATCAATTGTATACCCATGTTCTTTAACATATTTTTTAATTTCCGCTTCCGTATCTTTCCATGAATAATCGGGAATATTAATTAAACAATATTTTTCTTTAATTAATTTTACGCACTTTTTTCTTAAATCCACTCCATTTTGAGTAGTAAAAATAATTATAGTTTGGGAATTAGGATTAGTTAAATAATTTAAAAGTAATTCATTATCTTTATCTGAAGTTTTAGCTGATGAAAAATAATTAGCATTACTTACAACAATTATTTTTTGATTAGGATCCAAAGAAAAATAACTTGCTTCTTTAATTACATCCTCTAAAGATACTTTATTTAAACTCATTGTTAAATAATTTCTATTTTTAACAATATTTTTTATTTCCCGATTTATTAAATGATAACTACTCGCCGCGATTAAATATATATTCATAAGTAACTCCTTACCTATTATTTTAACAAATAAAGAGGAAAAAGAGAATCATAAAAAGCGAAAAAAAGACTAAAGCTTTAAGTCTTTCATCTATTTAAACATTAATTAATGTATTATATTTTATGTATTAATGCTTACTTGGTATAGGCATATCTCCTTAAGGTGCATAAGTTGTAACTTTTAAATTATGATTTTTTATTTTTAAAGCAATTGTACCATTATAATCGGTACGATATATTTTTTGATTTTTTAAATTTGTTAAAAACTCAGCATTCGGATGCCCATACCTATTATTTAGGCCAACGGATATTATCGCAAGTGCCGGATTAACAGTCTTAATAAAATCTGTACTACTACTTGTATTACTACCATGATGTCCTACTTTTAAAGCCGTAATATTACTTAAATTATAGTTATGAATAATTTCATCCTCAACTGAAACTGGAGCATCACCCATGAATAAAAATTTAAAACCATTATAGACAAAATAAATAACACTTGAACTAGTATTTTCATCACTACTTGCGATATTATTTAAAAAATAAAATTTAGTTTTAGCAAGATCTAAATTATTTATACAACTACTATAATTTATTTTTTTTAGTTTTAAATTCGTAATTAAAGTTTGTTCTAATTCATTTACGGGCCCACAGTTAAAAATTACCTTTTTTACTTTAAAATTATTAATAATATTATTACTTTCACCCATATGATCATAATCTCCATGACTTAAAATTAAATAATCTATTTTACTAATGCCTAAGCTTTTAACAAATTTTAAATAATTATCACTTAAATTATAACTTTTGCTACTTTTCTGCCAATCATCTTTCGCAAATTCCGTCTTTCCTCCGGTATCAAGCAAAATAGTCTCTTTTTGGTAAGGTGTAACTATTAAGGCCGCATCTCCTTGACCAACATCCAAATAATAAATATCAAAACTGTTATTTAATTTTGGCGTAATTTTAAAAACTAAAAGTAAGAAACCTAACCAATAAATATATTTCTTATTTTTAAAACTAAGAAGCAAAAGCAAATAATAAATAAATATGCCCATACTTGATATTTTAGCAATAACTATCTTTACACTAAAGTATGAAAAAATATTATTTAAAGTATTTAAAACCATGATTAAAAAGGAAAAAACAGGTTCTAAAAAGGAAAAAACAAAAGTTAAAAGAGCCATGGGATATACGAGTAGAGAAACAAAGGGCACAAAAATTAAATTAGCCATAATACTTGTTAAATTAATCTCATAATTCAAATTAATAGTAATTGGTAAACTAAATAGAAAAGAGAAAATACTTAAAATCAATAATTGTTTAAAATAATTACCTTTTATTTTACTACTATTTAAAATAATACCACCAGTTATAACAAAAGAATAAAGAAAACCGACATCAAAAATAATAAAGGGATTAATTAAAATTAAGATATAAGCCGTATATAAAAGAACGCGAAAATTACTAATGCGAATATTAAATACTTTTTTAATATTAAGTAAAATATAAAATAAAACCGCTCGCATAATAGATGGCGCAAAGCTAGTTAAAAAAGCATAAAATAATAAAACCCCGGAGACAATAATTACTTTTTTAGAATATTTTAATTTATGTAATAACATATCGAGAATTTTTAAAAATACACCAATGTGCATCCCTGAGATTGCCAGTAAATGCGCTACCCCATTATTTTGAAATAAACTATATTCTTCACTACTAATTAGGCTTTTATCACCTAATAAAAATATTTTTAAGTAATCCGCATTTGGACTAATACTTGTTTTTTTATAAAAGTAATCTTTTATTTTGTAAAGAATATTATTATGTTCTTCAATAGTAAATTTTGAAATATCATCTAACCAAAATATATGTTTATGTTCTAAATATTTTTGATAGTTAAAAGTATTAGGGATGGTATTATTACTTATTTTCTTTAAAGAACCAGTGATCTTAATTTGACAACCTAAACATAGATGTTCCAAATAATAATTTTTTTCTTCCAAGGTTTTACAATAATATACTCCTTTTAAACTTTCTTTTGCCTTAATATCTAATGATATTTTATCCCCATTTATAGCATAACCGGTGATTATTCCCGTGATATTAGAGGTATCGCTCGCATACTTACTTTCATATCTTATTACTTTAAAACTAATAAATACATAAATAGTTATAAAAAAACTAATAATTATAAAAACTTTATTAAACTGTAATAAAGTCTTTAATTTTGGCATAAATACTTTCTCCGATTCCTTTGACATTTAAAATATCTTCTGTTTTTGCGAATAGTCCATTACTATTTCGATAACTAATAATAGCTTTGGCTTTAGCCTCTCCAATACCATTTAATTTAGTAAGTTCATTTATTTCCGCGGTATTAATATTAACCATTAAAGGCTTGGTTTCTACTTCCACCTCTTTTTCTTTTTCCGTCGCAACTTTACTTGATTCAATCGTTACCTTATTACTACCATTAGTTTCCTTTTTAGAAGCAACCGAAGTAGTAGTTTGGGTATTATTATTATTATTAGTTGAAACCTTTTTAGAACTTGTCGGTGTAGTAGTCTTTTCTTTAACGGGTATTTCAATTACTAAACCATCGGTTAAAATCATACTTAAATTAATATTTTTAAGTTCCGCATCAGAATTTAATAAATCTTGGGTAATTAAATCAGCTAAAGTACTCCCCTCTTCTAGAGAATAAACTTTTGGCTCTTTAACCGCCCCTTTTAAATCCACGCTAAGCATTTTTTTAGGCTCTTCTTGTGGCTCAGAAATAATATTGTCGGGAATAGTTTCCGCATTAGAACCTTTGGGAACAAAATAATAAATTGCTTCTCCCCCGATTAAGATTAAAAGAAAACTTGCGATAATTAGCATTATGCTTTTATTTTGGAAAAATTTGAACATTTATATTTCCTCCTTTCACTTATATATATTGAATCTAAAAGGAGGCTTTTCCTTTTTTTAAAGCAAAAAACAATTAAATTGAATTAATTGCTTTATTTAAGATTAGCCATTATAGCTAGAATCTTATCAAAATTATCATCTCGGGCCATAATATTTTTTTTAATAGTTCCACATTTTGAACAACGATAAACTATTTTATAATTATCTTTTTTCGCGGGCTCAATAGCTATGGGTTCCAGTATGCCTTGACACGAACAGGCTCTATCGCCTGGATTATTATCCACATGTTTTGAGCAAAGACAATTAGGGCAATGATCCCTGGCCGTATAACCTAATTTTTTTACCTCAAAACCACAGACCTCACAAATAAAATCTTCATCTCGCATTCTAAATTTAGCATTTTCCATTGCAGCAACTCCCTTGAAATATACTATTTCTTACACTAGTTTTCTGGCTGCATCATCAAACATTTGAAGGACTTCCGGATTTATTTCTTTATCTTCCGCTAGACGCGATATTTCACAATAAAAATTAACTAAAGCATTTATCGAACCGTTATAAGTGGTATCATTTCCTTGAAATTCAAAATATTTTCGCCGTTCTGTTTTGCTTTTTAAATCGAAAACAGCTTGATTTTCATTATAATAGGCATGAATTCGTCCCGAATATTTTTTATCATCAAGCCCAACAATACCTTTACTACTTAAAGAGTTAGCTAAATTAACAAGTGCTGGGTAAATCACTTCATCATGATTAACGGCTAATTTTAAATCTTTTTCGGCCGCCTTACAAATATAACCTTTAACATAAATATAAGATTCATATCTTGTTAACTCGGGATATATTTTTATAATTTTAGAAATACCATCAAGATCATAACCAATTAAGATATAACCGTCTTTAATATTGGGATCTTTTATAATTTGACATTTTTGCGACCTAACTTCTGGCTTAAATTGGTTACTAGCATTTTTTAATTTATTAACATATTCCCGATGACTATCATCTAAACAAACAGTTTCATAATCATGCGTATCTTGAATAAATTGCCCATTGGTATCATAAAAACTTTCCCACATTTCATCTTCTAAAACAATTTTTAAAGCTAAAGTATTATCAAGTCTTGCTCCAATAATTTCATTGATAGCCATGGTTGAATAAGGCGAAATTTTTTTAGTTTTATCAATTAAAATAATAAGTGACGCTCTATTTCTTAAAAATTTTTGAACCTCTAAAATAAATCTTTCTAAATCAATATCAAAAAGTAAAGGATTTATTTCTATTTCTTTTTTTCTTCCCGCGATATAATCTAAATAAAATTGATGATAATATTCTTTAGTAATGCGCACCTTTTCTAATATATCTTGGTAACTTTGACATCTTTTTTCGCCATTTATTTTATTAAACCGATTAATAAAAGTTAAAAAGTTTTTAAGTCTATTTTCATTAGTATGAATATCTATATCTTCATCAATTTTGCTTAAAATTAATTCAACTAAAGAAGCCCGAAAATAACGCTTGGCAACTGAGGCTAAAAGATATTTATCAATATTTTTGCCTTCAACTGAAACATCTTCTAAACCATAATCAGTTAAATTCAAAGCGGAACTTTGATTTTCTTCTACCCTAATAGGATTATCATTAATAACATTTCGTAAAAGTGTGCTTCTTTCTTCGGTATCATAAGCATATAAAAATTGATGTCGTGGTTGGTCCATAATCATTTTTGCTCCATAAGACTTTATCATACATATACCTTCTTTCATACATAAAATTTATTCTAACATAAATAGTAAGAAAACTCTATCATAATGATAAAGTTTTCAAAATATTTTCGACGATAATCATTTATTATTTTGCCTGCTTTTCTTTGATTGCGGCTTGTGCCACAATCTCATTCGGGATGAATAAGATTAAATTTATATAAATTTACTAATGACTAATGTCTTCAATACTATTTAATTATACCACTTTCAGTTCAAAATTAAAACCTAGTTATTAAAACTAGGCTCTGAATGACCTAGAGCTTCAAAAGTTTT
>CANQXV010000035.1 GCA_947627895.1 uncultured Bacilli bacterium | reverse complement strand
AAACTTGCTTTTTTCTCCCATTTTCTCTTACAATTTACTTTTTTTTATTAAATTGTCATTTACTTTTTCATTTGAGTCTTTTTTTAAATTTTGCTATAATGCCTGTAGGAGTAAATATGAATATAGAACAACTTAATGGAATTGGTCCTAAAAATAAGAATCTTTTAAATAAATTAAATATCAACACTATTGAAGATTTATTAACATATTATCCGTATAAATATTTAGATATAAAGATAGTTAATATTAATGATGCAAATAGTAATGATACAATATATGTTAAGGGAACAATCGTTACAATACCTAAAGTATATTATATTAGACGAAATTTTAATTATTTAAGTTTTGTTTGTGATATAAATGGAAATATGGTTAATGTTAAAATATTTAACCGAGCCTTCTTAAAAAATAATTTAACAGTTGGTAGAGTAATTGTTTTAGTGGGTAAATACGATAAATTAAAAAATAGCTTTATGGCAAGTGATATAAAATTTAATATAGTTGATGATAAAATAGAAGCTAAATATCATTTAATAAATGGGTTAAAGGAAAATACTTTAGCTAAATGGATTAATACGGCTTTAGAATCAAAATTAAATATAGAGGATCTAGTGCCTAATGATTTAAATGAAAAATACGGCTTTATAGATAAAAATATGGCTCTTAAATATATTCATGAACCGAAGTCTTTTGATGAAATTAAAAAGGCTAAATTAAAGCTTATTTATGAAGAATTATTTAGTTATACTTTTAAAATAAATGCTCTAAAAGTTAAAAATAAAAAAGCTTTAGGTATCAAAAGAAATATTGATGAGGAAAAAGTAACAGATTTTTTAAATACTTTATCTTTTAAATTAACAGAAGATCAACTAACAACAATTAAAGATATTTTAGAAGATATGGCAACACCCCATAGAATGAATCGGTTAGTTTTGGGGGATGTCGGAAGTGGGAAAACGATTGTGGCGGTAGTAGCTATTCTTACAAACTTTTATGCGGGTTTTCAAAGCACTTTTATGGCTCCAACAGAAATTTTAGCTAAACAACATTATGAGGCTATTAAAAACTATTTTGAACAAGAAAATATTAAGGTAGCGTTACTAACTGGTCATATGACTGCTAAAGAAAAACAAAGTATTTATGTTGATATTGCTAGTGGGAATATTGATTTAGTAATAGGAACCCATGCTTTAATTAATGATAAGGTAATATTTAAAAATTTAGGATTAGTAGTTATTGATGAGCAACATTTATTTGGTGTCAAACAAAGAAATGCTTTACAAGAAAAAGGGACTATTGTTCCTGATGTTTTATATCTATCAGCAACTCCGATTCCTAGAAGTTATGCTCTATGTTTATATGGCGACCTGGATTTATCAATGATTAAAACGAAACCGAAAATGCGAAAAGAAATAATTACGAAAGTAAGAAGTGAAAAAGAAATTAAAGATGTCTTATTTAAAATGCTTGAAGAGATAAAAGCTGGACACCAAATATTTGTGGTTTCTCCCTTAATTGATGAACAAGAAGAAGGTAATTTAAATAGTGTTTTAAAATTAAAAGAAAAACTAGATATGGCTTTTCAAAATAAAGTTAATATTGCTATTATTCATGGCAAAATGAAACAAAAAGAAAAAGATGCAATAATGCAAGAATTCTTGGAAGGCAAAATTAAAATCTTAATTTCTACGACAGTTATTGAAGTAGGAATTGATATACCTAATGCGACGATGATGGTTATCTTTAATGCGGAACGCTTTGGTCTCGCGGCTCTTCATCAATTAAGAGGAAGAGTAGGAAGAAATGATCTGCAAAGTTATTGTTATTTAATAAGTAACTTTGATAATATGCGCCTTAAAGTAATGGAAGAAAGTACCGATGGATTTTATATTAGTGAGAAAGATTTTGAACAAAGAGGTCAAGGCGATTTATTTGGTATTAAACAAAGTGGCGATATGATTTTTAAAATTGCTAATATTAGAACTGATAGTAGAATATTACTGCAAGCAAGTGGGGATTCTCTAAAATTTTTAACAAGTCAAGAATATTCTAAATACCCTTATTATAAGCAAATATTAACAGAAATAGATTATTTAGATTAATGCCAACTTGGTTAAAACTTGGTTAAAACTAATTGACAAAATTTTTAAAACACGTTATATTAATGTTAGCATAGAGATAGTAATCCCTATGCTTTATACCTAGAACTCTATTACGATAAAAGTCCTTTGTGATTAGAATGTGATTGAGTTCAACCAAAACCCCCTTTGGACCCTTTTGGGTCCATTTTTAGTTATAAAAAAGTATAAGGATTTGTTCCTTATACTAAATTATATTTATTAATCGAGAAAGTTCTATTACCTTCAGTATCTAAATAATATTTTTCAACAACTTCCGAATTACCATCTGTTATTACACTAACTTCAACTTGTAATGAGTAACCTACAATACCTTTACCTTCGGTGTTAATAACAGCCTCTTTTAGAAAATTGACATTAACAGTATCGGTAATTCCTAATTTTTGAAATTCTTTTTTTAACTTTTCTGTTTCTATTGGTCTAAGAGCTTCTACTGGTTCTTGAACTTTAGTATCTTGATAAAGATTTAAGTCTAGTGCGCAACCATT
Organism: uncultured Bacilli bacterium; assembly: GCA_947627895.1. Classification (GTDB taxonomy): domain Bacteria; phylum Bacillota_I; class Bacilli_A; order RF39; family UBA660; genus Onthocola_B. Next base: position 9,779 of record CANQXV010000035.1, on the reverse strand, counting down.
TTCGGTAACAAAAGTAGCTAGAATATGATTTTCATAATCATAATCATCACCACCATATTTACATACTTGTGGTGTATCATCTCCTTGAGGCTCATCAGGAATATCTGAATCTGGAACATCAGCATCAGGATTATTAGTAATTGTAAGTGTTGCTGTTATTGGAGTTGTTTTATTTCCTGAAGCATCTTTAGCTACGATTTGAATATTATATGTACCAATATTCGTATAACTTGAATAATCGATTTTTTCACCATCTTGAGTCATTGCTAAATCATAAAACTCAATGATGCATTCTTTATTACTATTATCTGTACAAGTATCAACAAAACTTGTTGGTAAATATTTTTCTCCTTCCATAATGGTAACATTTTTAATTGTTAGTTCTGGAGAGAAAGTATCAACAACTTTTAATATAGTGTTGTATTTTCGATTATGAACTTTAACAACTATTTCGTAATCTCCAATTTCGCTTATATTGGCATTTCTGTAATCAACTTTAATATTTTTTTCGTCAATATTTTCTAAAGTTGAGAAGTATGTTGTTTTATTAGGATATTCACCATTTACCTCAACCGCTACCGAATCTCTTATTTCAACAATGGCTCCGGTTGGTAACTTTCGATTAAAGTAATAAGCAATTAAGAAACATAAAACAATACCTACTACGCATAAACTTATAACGAAAATTTGGGTCATCGTCCGTCTTTTAGTCCGAACTTTCTTTTTAAAAAATTTGGCCATATTCTCCTCCATTCGTAAATTCAAGATTATCATAACATAAATTAAGAAATTCGCCAATAATTAATTGAAAAATGTTGTATTTCTTGACAATCTATGATATTATCTTTAATGCCAATTAAATTAATTGGTTAAGTGGAAGGGAAAGAAAAGCGGACTTGCCCGTTTCCCACTTACGCGAAAAAAATTTTATAGGAGGTGTTTTCGTGGCTAAAGAAGTCGTAAAGAAAATTAATTTACAAATCGAAGCAGGTAAAGCAACCCCAGCTCCTCCAGTAGGTACTGTATTAGGTCCAGCTGGAATTAACTTAGGGGACTTTTGTAGTAAGTTTAATGAAGCTACAAGAGATAAGATGGGAGATATCATCCCTTGCGATATTTATATTTATGATGACAGAAGTTTTGATTTCGTATTAAAAACTTCACCTGCCGCATATTTATTAAAGAAAACAGCAGGTATTCAAAAAGCTAGTAAAAAAGGTGCTAATGAAATAGTTGCAACTATTACCAAAGACCAATTAAGAGCTATTGCTGAAGAAAAGTTACCAGATTTAAATGCTTATGATGTTGAATCAGCAATGAAAGAAATCGCGGGTACTGCTCGGAATATGGGTATTGCTGTTAAAGGTATGAATGATGCTGAACTTGCTGAACAAGCAGCTGAAGCAGCTGAAGAAGAAAAAGAACAAGCGAAGAGAGAAGCTGAACTTGAAGAACTAGAAGCCGAAGCCAAAGAAATGGCAACTGCTAGTGCAGAAGTTCCTACTCATGCTGATGAAGAAGAACAAAACGAAACTGAAGAAGAAAATAATTAATCCGCTAATGAACCACAGTTAGGAGGGAAAAATGAAAAAGTATAGTAAGAAGTATGTGGAAGCATCTAAAAATATTGATAAAAATAAAGCTTACAATGTTGAAGATGCAATTAACTTAGTAAAGAACTCATCTGTTACAAAGTTTGATAGTACGGTTGAAGTTGCTATTAGATTAAATATTGATGCTAAGAAATCTGATCAACAATTAAAAGGTTCTTTATCACTTCCTCATGGAACTGGTAAAACAAAGAAAATTTTAGCTATTGCTACTGGTTCTTTTGCTGAAGAAGCTAAAAAAGCTGGAGCAGATATCGTTGGTGACAAAGATATGATTGCTAAAATTAAAGATGAATCATGGTTTGATTTTGATGTTATCGTAGCAACACCTGATATGATGCCAGAACTTGGTAAAATTGGTAATATTCTAGGACCTAGAAATTTAATGCCAAACCCTAAGACTGGTACTGTAACTACTAAAATTGGCGATACTATTAAAGAAATCAAAAAAGGTATGGTTACTTACAAAAATGATAAATTTGGTAATGTTCATACTATAATTGGGAAAGTATCATTTGATGCAGCTAAGTTAAAAGAAAACTTAGAATATGTTGTTTCTACTATTGCTAAGGCGAAACCAGCCTCAGTTAAAGGGGTATATATTCAAAATATTACCATTTCAACAACTATGGGACCTGGTATCAAATTAGATAAAAATAGTTTTGACATTTAATTAATAATGTAATATAATACAAAATGAAAACCGAAGACAGTAGGCGGAAAAGTAAGTCCTACCGAGGGAATCTTAATAAAATAGTATATTTTTAAGCTTCCCTAAAAATCGGGAAGTTTTTAAATTTATAAGGAGGATACTATTATGGCAAGTGAAAAGATTTTAGCCGGAAAGAAACAAATTGTTGACGAAATAATTGATAATCTTAAAAATAGTGAATCTGTACTTATATTTCAATATCAAGGATTAACAGTTGAAGACTTAAAAAATTTAAGACGAGAATTAAAAAATGTTGATGCTGATGTTAAGATTTATAAGAATACTTTGCTAAAAAGAGCCACTGATGAATTAAAAATTAATTTAGATGACTTTTTAGCAGGACCAAATGCAATTTGCTTTGGTAAAACATTATTAGAACCAATTAAGATTATTTCCGAATATGCCAAAACTCATGATAAGTTAAATGTTAGAGTGGGTATTATAAGTGGCAGTGTTGCAGATCTTGCAACAATTAATGAATATGCAACAATTCCATCACGAGAAGGATTGCTTACAATGCTTGCAGGTGGTATGATGCAATATGTTAAAGATTTAGCTATAAGTTTGAATTTGTATATTGAACAAAAGGAAGGGAAGGAATAGAATATGGCAAAATTAACAAAAGATGAATTTATAAGTTCATTAAAAGAAATGACAATTCTTGAATTAAAAGAATTAGTCGATGCAATGAAAGAAGAATTTGGTGTTGATCCTATGGCTGTTGCTGTAGCGGCTGCTCCAGCTGCTGGTGCAACTGAAGATGCTGGATCAAGTACTAAAACAGTAGTTTTAAAAAGTGCCGGTGGCAATAAAATTGCTGTTATTAAACTTCTTAAAGAAATTACTGGTTTAGGTTTAGTTGAAGCTAAAGCCCTAGCGGATAATGGTGGTAACGTTAAAGAAAACGTTCCTGCTGATGAAGCTCAAGGAATTGCCGATCAATTAACTGAAGCTGGTGCCGAAGTAGAACTTGCTTAAGTTGCGTAAAAAATGCCAAGTCTAAACTTGGTTTTTTTATTTTAAAAAATAGAAAGGAAAAATATATGTATATTGAAAAGAAAGTAGAGTTAGGAAGTAACTTATACTATATTAGATATAATGTTGAATATCGGAATTATGATATTGAAAAACAATTATGTTTTAAAGATTGGGTAGAACCTTATTATGACGGTGGCGATGCTAATATTTTAATTGAGAAAATAGAAAAAAATTATACTATTGCTAAAGCAAATGAATATGATGATATGATTAGTTTTATGGCTGATGTAATATATATTTATGATAGATTACCTTTTATATGTGGCATAAAAGAGGTTTATTTAAATAAAGAAAAAATAGTTATGGCAACAAACTATATAAGTAAAGAAGAAATAGACAAATATATTAAAAAATATCATATAAAATTACATAATGATCCAACAAAATTTAGTTTTACCAAAGAAGATTGGTATATTTAATAAATTAAGCCTAAATATTTTAATAATATCTAGGCTTTTATCTTTTTTTATCGGGAATGTATTTTATTAATTCACTTGGTGTACAATTTAAATAAAAACAAAAATCTTCAATATATTTAAATGAAATAGATGTTGTTTCCCCATTAATAATGCGATTTAAATTGCGACTAGTTAAATTCATTTTTTGTTTTAGCCAATATTTTGATTTTTTATTTTTCTTTAATAATTCTTCTATATTTATTTTTATCATAGGCCATCACTACTTAAATTTTACTAAATATGGGTACTATAAATAAGATACTTGCATTACCCCTATAATTGAATTATAATTAACTAAAGAATAGGGTGAATCAGTATGAAAAAAATTATAGTATCATTTCTTTTAGGTATTTTGTTTACTCTAGCAATTGGAGTAGTAACAATTTATGGAATTACTCATAAAGATATAATTTTGAATAAAAATAGTAATAATATTAGTGATTTATTAGGAATTATGATTGAAACAGATATTGATAGTAATAAGTATGTTTTAAGTGAAGAAAATAAATGGCCAGGATTAGGTTATTATTTTAATCCGGTTTTAAGTAATTGTGAAAATGGTAGTGAAATAGTATGGAAAAATAATAGAGTTGTGGTAAATACTAAAACCAGTGATAAATGCTATGTTTATTTTGATAAAGTTCAAGTATATGATTTTAAATATACTGGTGATAGTCAAACATTCGAGGTTCCTAAAGATGGATTATATAAAATAGAATTATGGGGAGCAAGTGGCGGAGATCTAAGTCAATATCTAGGTGGTAGAGGAGCTTATACCGTTGGTAATATTGAATTAGAAAAAGATGATACTTTATATATTTATGTAGGTAATATTACCTATAATGGTGGTGGTATCAATACTGATATCTATGGCCGTGCTGGAGGTGGAGCTACAGATATAAGACTTGCAAATGGCAATTGGAATGAATTTGATAGTTTAAAATCTCGAATAATGGTTGCAGCTGGAGGTGGTGGCGCTAATAATAGAAATATAGGTAATGAAGCAATTTATTATGGGGCTGGTAATGGAGGTTATGGTGGCGCTTTAATTGGCGGTACAGGAGAATCTCTTGAAGAAACGCATACTAATCCAGAAACAGATTTAGAATTTGGTTGGGCCTTTGGTTATGGTGGAACACAAACTAAAGGTGGTTCACTGGAATGTAAAAGTTATCTTGCTCACGGATATTTATGTGATGACAATATGTTAAGAGGTCAATTTGGATTTGCAGTAAATTATCAAAGCGGTGGTGGAAGTGGTTATTATGCTGGAGGAGGCGCATTCCATGGAGGTGCCGGCGGCGGTTCATCATACATATCCGGATATAAAGGTTGTGTTGCCATAAAACAGGAGTCAACTGAAGACAATATTCAGCCTAAGGATAATTGCACAGATGGAACGGATAATATAGAATGTTCTTATCATTATTCAGGTAAAATATTTACTGACGCTGATATGATTGCTGGTAACATGGAAATGCCTAGTCCTGATGGCGGTACAGAAATAGGTCATACTGGGGATGGGTATGCCAGAATAACTTTAATTGATTGACTTTTTAGTCAATTTTTCTATTTGACTAAAATACGCTAATTATATATAATAAATTTGTAAATGAAGGAGCAATGATTTTATGAAATTAAATAATCATGGTTGGGGTTTAGCCGAAATGTTGTTTTTTTGTGCCATTATATTAATAGCTCTTTTAGTCGCGGCGTTTTTAATATATTCTTTCTATAAACAATTAGGTATATAGTTTCTATTGGGGAGGTTTTGGAAAATGGAAAAGACAGTTTTTAAAGCATATATGCGCGATGAAATAATTCAAAAGACAGTTATTTTTAGCCGGGCATTTAATCTTACAATTAACAAATGGCATACTAATGAATATGATAAAGAACATCCTTATCGGGTTTATTTTTATGTTGATAACGAAATTGTAGGTTACATAGATGCGGAAACAAATAAAATAGGGGATACAATTTATGTTCAAAATGAATTTCCTTTTGTCCTTTATACACCTTTAGGAAAAATTAAAGGAGCATTTAGTTCTGGTTATGCTCATGCCGGTTACTTTGTTTTTAAAATGCCACTTAAAAATTCTAAAATAGATTTCTTGGACGGACTAGTTACAATTATTAAAACAGGATTAGATAGAAAATATATTTTTTCAGCCGGGTTATCTTTTTACCAAAAACAAGAGTTAGTTACTATGCTAAATGTTGGTGATACATCTTCAAATTATCTCTTTGAAATTGAACGATATGAAGAACCATATGATAGTGTAACTCTAAGCCACTCTTTAAGCCTGGTACATGATATTGCTGAAAATCATGTACCTATAGAAGTTGCTCGGGCTAAGATAAGTTTAGATATGATGCATTGTAAAATTAGAGCCCATGGCCAAGATGTTTGCTGTATGCCTTTAGAATATAAAGAAGGAGTACCTAAAGAAGGACAATATAATATAAAACCCCAATATGTTGATTTTAGGCCAGTATATGCTAAATTATTAAATGTTGATCCCGACTTATTTAAAACAATTGATGCAACTAGAAGCGATTTAGTATTTATGGCTAATGGTATTACGCCAGTTAATTTATATGATTTAGTGACCTCAATGGCTTTTGATCGTTCCATGCTATATATTAGAGAACTTGCCCATACGGAAGAGACAGATATTAATTTAGAAAATAATCCTGTTTTAAAAAGAATGCGGGAACAAGAAAGAATTTACTATGGTTTTTAATTAACTAATAGAGAAATACAGATGACTAGAGAAGATAAAATAAAACAAAAAATAAAAAGAAATGCATGCGTTTTAGAAAATTGGCATGAAAGTATAACTAAGTACTATGTTTTAAACTCGAAAGAGACTAAAACATTAATGCATTGTTATACAAAAGAAAGCGATGAGGCTAAAAAAATAGAAATAAGAAATGTAATTGTTTTAGGAACTTTAGAATATGTTTATCAATTTTTAAAACAAAGTATTTTTATAAATATAATTTGCAATTGGTTTGAAATGGAAGATGTAATTAATGCGACCATTGAAGCTTGGATTAAAAAAATAGAATGGGAAAGTAAACGAATAGTTAGAATAAGTTATGTAATAGATTCAAGTTATACTTTATATAGTATTAATTTTATGAATAAAATTTTAGCTAATTTATATGGCAAAAATAGTTTTTCTTTTTCCATGGTTTCTATTAAAAAAATAGAGAATATGGTGGAGTGGTTATATTTATATTTAAAGGAAAAGCAACTTGATTCAAAATTTTCTTTTGCGGATTTTAAAAAGATGATAAGTAGTTATAATTATAAAATAGATGATGCAAATTTGTTAAAAATATACGATATTATTAAATACTTAGAAAGAGTATTAAAGATTAACTTAGATGAAGTATCATTAGAATCTTTTAATAGTTTAAAACTGTTAATTTTTAATTATTTAAATATGAGTACTATTAGGTTTGATGATGGTTTACCTCAAAATGAAGATGATTGGATTAACGAAATGATAAATTCCCAATTAGCATCTAAAATCTTAAGAGATTATGAATGCATAACAGCGCCAGAACAAACACTGTTATATAAATTATTTTTTGTTGAAATAAATGAAAATACTATTGCTAAAGAAAATGGTGATAGTAGGCAAAAAATTAGTGCTCAAAAAATTGCTGTTTTGGGTAGATTAAGAAAAAAATATCACCAGGATATATCTGAAGAAATATGATATACCATACTTATTGACAAAATTTTAAATGTTGTTATAATAGGAAACCGTCTTTAAAGGGGAAAATTATAATGACTGAGAAATTAGTTAAAAAGGTTGAAAGAAATAGAAAAATATTAGAAGATTGGCATAAGAGTATATCAGCTTATGCTGTTTTAAGTACCCCAGAAATTAAAGCCTTAATAAAAAGTTATTTAATTGCAACGGATGAAGAAGAAAAAGTGAAAATTCGAAATAATATAGTCTTAGGAACTTTAGAATATCTTTATCAATATTTAAAGAATAGTATTTTTATGAATTTAATTTGTAATTGGTTTGATATGGAAGATGTTATAGCATCCGGTATTGAGACTTGGATCCGGTGGATTTCTAAAGATAGTTTTTATGCGCGTTCTTATCGCTATCGCATTGATTCAAATTATATTTTATATAGTGATGCTTTTATAAATGGCATTTTAGAAAGTTTAAGTAGTAATGATAAATATACCTTAGTTTTAAATAATGTTCCCTTTGTTAATGAATACTCTAGAAATTATTATTTATATTTAGAAGCTAAGAAAAATAATTCTAATTTTAATTTTGCCGATTTTAAAACTTTAATAAATAATAATGGTAAGGTTAATTATGATGATGCAGCTTTAATAAGAATGTATCAAGCATTTCAGTTTTTAGATAAGGCTTTAATTGTATCTATGGATGATGTAATAAGCAAGAATATTGATAGTATAAAATATTTAATATTATTTTGTCTTAATACGGGAGATTTTGTTACTAGTATCAATGGTTGGAGTGAAGATTTTGTTATTAGAAGAATGTTAGAAGATGAAGCAACAAAGCAAATATTTAAGACTAATTCTATTACGAATAAGAGAAAAGAGTTATTATTTAGGTTATTTTATTTAAATGATAGTGTAACAGAAATAGCTGAAGAAAAAAGTCTTAATCGAACAGGGGTTAATAATACTAAAAAACAAACTCTTACATTAATAAAAAATAAATATTACTATTTAGTTGCTGATTGGTATTAAAGAAATAAATATATTATTTAGTGAGAGATAAATTTGTCTTGACAATCATATAATAAATTGTTATATTAATATTGCGTTTAAATTGAGGTTCTATATAGGTAGAACCTAATAAAATTAGAAATCAGATACGCCTGGTTATGTGTTAATGAGAAAGGAGAGAAAAATTAATGCCTACAATAAACCAACTTGTTAAGAAAAATCGTTCAAAGAAAACCAGAAAAAGTAAAAGTCCTGTTTTAAATGTGGGATTTAATACTTTGGAAAGAAAGCAAACTGATGCTAAAAGTCCCCAAAAAAGAGGAGTATGTACGAAGGTAGGAACTAGAACACCTAAGAAGCCGAACTCAGCCTTACGTAAATATGCTCGGGTAAGACTTTCTAATGGTAAAGAAATCGATGCTTATATACCTGGTGAAGGCCATAACTTACAAGAACACAGTGTTGTTTTAGTAAGAGGTGGAAGAGTAAAAGATTTAATCGGTGTTCGTTATCATATTATAAGAGGAACACTTGATACGCATGGTGTAGAAGACAGAAAACAAGGTCGTAGTAAATACGGCGCTAAAAAACCTAAGAAATAATAGAAAAGGAGGAAATAATAATGCGTAAAAGAAGAGCAGTTAAAAGAAATGTGCTTCCGGATCCCATTTATAATTCCAAAGTTGTAACGAAGTTAATTAATCAAATTATGACTGATGGTAAAAAGGGTACAGCACAAAAAATATTATATGAAGCTTTTGAAACAGTAGAAAAAACTACTAATCGACCAGCTATGGATGTATTTAACGATGCTATGGAAAATATTAAACCAGCCTTAGAAGTTAAATCACGTCGGGTTGGGGGTTCTAACTATCAAGTACCTATTGAAGTAAATGATGAAAGAGCTCAAACTTTAGCTTTACGTTGGTTAGTTAATTATGCAAAATTAAGAAATGGAAAGGGAATGGCCATCAATTTAGCAAATGAAATTATGGATGCTGCTAATGGTACCGGTGGTGCTTGTAAGAAGAGAGAAGATACTCTTAGAATGGCTGAAGCAAATAAAGCATTTGCTCATTATAGATGGTAATGTTGCACTATGGCAAGAGATGTTAGTTTAGATAAATTAAGAAATATTGGGATTATGGCTCATATCGATGCTGGTAAAACCACATTTACCGAAAGAGTCTTATTCCATACTGGGATTACTCATAAAATTG
>CANQXV010000034.1 GCA_947627895.1 uncultured Bacilli bacterium | reverse complement strand
AATAGTTTTAAAGTAGAGGTAACAGACTATGATGAAGGAAGTAATGGAATAGACCATTATACTTATCATATAACAGGGGGAACAAAAGATGAAACCTATACAAGTAATGATAACTATTATGTATTTACAGAATTAACAGAAAATATTGAATATAGTGTCGAAATAATAGCTTACGATAGAAAGGAACAAGCATCACCAGTATATAATTTTGATAATACAAAAACAACAACTGACCAATTATCAACGATAAAAAGTGTTGAAGCAACAATTCAAGAAGCAACTAGATTATTATTTACAATAACATTAGCTAAAGGAAGTGCTGATATCAAAAGTTATAGTTGTACTTTAAAACAAGGAGAAACAATAAAAGAAACAAAAGCCGGAACAATAACCAGTGAAACAACAGCAACCTGCGAGTTTACGGACTTAACAGACAATACGGATTACACGCTTGATGTAACTGCAACAGATGTTCATGATAATCCACCAGCAACAGGAAGTGGAAATGGAAGAACACTTTTAGTTTTGCCAAGTATAACAAATGTAGAAATAACAGGAACACCAACATGGAATAGTATAACAGTAAAAGTAACAGCCCAACCTGGAAGTTTAGCTATAAAAGAATATGAATATTCAATCAAAAAAACATTGGGTAGTGGAACATCGACAGTAACAACATCATCCAGTCCAACTTATACCTTTGGTGGATTAGAAGAGGCAACAGAATACACAATTGAGGTAAGGGCAATGGATATTAACAATAATTATGGAGAAAAATATACTCCAGTAAATGGAAGAACAGCAGCTTATGTATATCCAACAGTAAAAATAACAGAAACAAGTAGTACTGGAACAACAATAACAATAGAAGCAAGTGCCACAGCTGGAACAGGAACAATAAAGGAATATCGCTATTATTTAGGGACTGATTTAAAAGGAAAAAATACAAAAACTGCCTTAACTGATAGTTATACCATAACAACAGGAATAACAGAAGGAAGTATGTATACAGTAAAGGTCCAAGTAGTAGACAGTAATGATAAAGTAAGTACATTTACAAATGATAATCAAAAGCCTGTAAAAGCAGTTAAACCGATTCAAGATGTATTATTAGCAGATGCAAATAAAGGAGGAAACACAACACTTTATTTACATAACGCGACTTTATCTGGCGGAGCCCAAGATGATTCTTATCGCTATGCGGGTGCACCTTATAAAATAGCAGATAACTACATAGGAAAATATAGTCAAATAGTTGATAATTTAATCAAAAAAAGCTGTAGTGGGCAGGATGTGGCTATTGATGAATGGCCTATGACTTGCACTGATACTTCAGTATGGCAAAACATAAGCAAATATTATTTAGCATATAAAGGACAATCAACATTATATTCTAGTTTTGCGGATGCATATCTTCAAGCAATTAAAGATAAGTATTTAGTTGAATATGTAAAAAATTATGTATGTTTAGATGGAAACAAAACTACGACTGGTACATGTGCTAATGGAGATGCGGATCTTTATGAAATTATTGGTTTATTTAAAAATGATTCTGGAGAATATGAAATGAAATTAATAAAATATGATTATGCGACAGTATCAGAATTGGGAGATACAGGAACTTATTTGAAAAAATATGATTCAGGAAATTCTTGGTATAGAGGTAGCAATTACGCCAATGTTGCAGCTTATTCTTGGTCATTAGAAAAATCTCATCTATGGAAAAATAGTGCACTAAGGACTACAAATTTAAATATAAACTATATAAATTACTTAAAGAATAAAAAAAATATTGATACAGATAAATTGATAACATTGCACACATGGACTGTAAATGGTGCCTATGATAGTTCAATGCCGAAAGGTGCATATACTTTCGAAATGCAAACAACAACAACAACTGAGACTAATCAAATAGGTCTTATGTATGTATCTGACTATGGCTTTGCCGCCAGTCCAGTTACCACAAATAATTGGCAAATATCCCTTAAAAATTATGATAATGCTAATATAAATGTTAACAACTGGATGTATATGGGGTTAAATGAACATCCTATTTCTCCTTACGCTGGAACGTATACAAATGTGCTGAATATAGATTATACTGGCAGTATAAGTAATTGGTATGCTACGATGGAATCGGCAGTCAGACCTTCATTTTATATTGCATCTACTGCAAAAATTAAAAGTGGTGATGGTAGTAAAAGTAATCCATATCGATTATCTGTTGAATAGTGTTATTTGTTCATATAGAAAGTATTGGATGATTTATAACTTATAAATAGTAGAATAGATAGTTAAAGAAGATAATAAATATTTACTAAAAATTGGTAAAATAATTAGTGCTTTAATTAAGAATATGTGGTATATTATTTATATACCATAGATGGGGGTATATGTGAGGAATGATGTATTATGCGTTTAAGATATAAATCAGGACTAGCATTTATTGGCTTATTAATTGTTTGTTGTCTTCTTTTGGGCGCATCTTATGGTGTTTATCAAAAATATTATACTGATAAAACCGTTGTAGTAGCTGATGGTGCTTTAACTATAAATTATTTAAATGGAAATAAATTTAATACTAAAAAAGATACTAAAATTACTTTTTCAGTAACTAATAATAGTACGGAAGAAGAAACTTTTTATATCAAATTATCTAATGTATATGCGGGAGATGCTACTTATAGTTTAAAAGGAACAGATAATGATTTAAATGTGGAAAATAATTTAGTTTCTTCTATTGTTAGTGACCAAGTTGTAATTGATGCGAATACGACTCTTGAATATGAAATGGATATTGCAAATATCAAAAATGAAAATTATTCTGGCGAAATAGTTGTTGCTTTAGGTTCCAAAGAAACTAAAACTTTTGGCGAAACTATTATTGCTAATAGTACGGTTAATGAAGAAATTACAACGGGATTTAATGCTAGTGCAATAGATAATGAAGGCTTAATTAAGACAACTACTGAAGATGGAGATATGTATTATTTTAGGGGCGAAGCATTAAATAATTATGTTCGTTTTGCCGATCAATTATGGCGAATTGTTAAAATTAATGAAGATGGTTCCGTAAAATTAGTACTTAATAATATTTTAGATACATCTTCATCTTATCAAGATGGTGAAAGCCTAACTTTTGAAGACTCTTTAGTTAATAATGCATTGCAAGATTGGTACAATGTTTATTTAACTAGTTATACTAATGTAATTGCTAGTCATAAATTCTGTAATGATAATTTAATTACCGAAGGTAGTGAATATTATGCGGCATATGATCGGATTAGTAAAAATTATATTCCTAATAGTGCATGTTTAGGTGAATCATTTATAGCAAATGTCGGTTTATTAACCGCGGATGAAGTTGTTATGGCTGGTGCTAGTAGTGAAGTTAATAACAACTATTACCTATATAATCCCGATATTAAAAGTGATTACTTTACGATGACCTCAGCACGTCTAATTAATGGTAGTTTCTATCCTTTTGTGGTAAAAACCGATGGTTCTATCGTTTCTAATATTATGAGTACTCAATCAATTGGAGTAAGACCGACAATTAATATTATTAAAAATGTTTCTGCGACGGGAACCGGTACAATTGAGGACCCATATCTTTTATTAGACATTTAAGTAAAAATAATGTATAATAATTACTAATTATTTACACTTATGAATGTAAATAAGAATATAAAGCATTAACCATTATAGTAATTAATGGTAAAATGAGATTGTGGTGATTATTATGAAGATTTTTGACGACATTCTATCATTTTTAAAAAGTTTGTCATTTATTGACTATGTTTTCTTTTTTGCTATTGTCGTTTTAATAATTTTAGTGGTAACATTAATTTATTTTATTAAAATTAATGATGATGTTTTAGTAGATAAAACTCCTAAAAAGACGAAAAAAGAGGATCTTGAGGAAACTCAAGAGATGAAAATTGTTAAAGAAATAACGAAAAATATGGTGGAAAATGATAGTCCTAAAGAAACTATTAATTTCACGGATTATGAAAAAGACCAAGAAGAAAAGGCTATTATTAGTTATGATGAACTTGTAAATAAAGAAAATAATTATGAAATTAATTATGAAAAAGAAGAATATTATGATGATTTATCCGTTAAAAAATTAGATTTAGATAATTTAGTTACCGAAAAAGGGGAACATGTAGAAAGTAAGTTTACGGGCCGAGTAATTAGTTTTGCCAAAGAAGAAGCTTTCTTAAATGCTTTAAAACAATTACAAAGTAGTTTAAAATAAATTTTTACAGCAGGGGGATTAAATGAGATTTTATATTTATACATTTGGATGTAAAGTTAATAATTATGAATCAAATATGATGAAGGAAAAATTACTTCATCATAATTTTTCGTTAGCACCTTTAGAAGATGCTGATATTTTTATTATTAATACTTGTACTGTTACAAATACCGCGGACCAAAAATGTTTAAAATTAGTTCGAAGATTATTAAAAAAATATCCGGATAAAATAAGTGTTGTGGTTGGTTGTTCAACCCAAAATAATTTTGATAAATATGCATGCTTAGGAATAGATATCTTACTTGGTAATAAAGATAAAACCAAAATTGTAGAATATCTTGAAGAATTTTTGAGAACTAGAAAACCAATTACTAATATAAGCCCTAAACGATCATTGGAATTTGAAGATATGCGCTTAAATGATTATGATAAAGCTAGAGCCTTCCTAAAAATTGAAGATGGTTGTGATAATTTTTGTGCCTATTGCATTATTCCCTTTGTCCGGGGTAGTGTTAGATCTAAAAACTATGCTGAGGTTTTAGCCGAAGCCCAAGATCTAGCTTTAAAGCACAAAGAAATCATTTTAACGGGTATTCACACGGGCCATTATGAAGACTCAGGACATGACTTAAGTGATTTAATTTCTGATTTAAATGTGATTTCTAATCTAAAAAGAATTAGAGTTTCTAGTATTGAGGTAACTGAACTTAATGAAAAATTTATGGATGTCTTAAGAACTTGCAATAAGTTAGTGGACCACCTACATATACCTTTACAAGCAGGTAGTGATAAGATATTGAAGGCTATGAACCGAAAATATAATGTAGCTTATTTTAAAAATAAAATTAAAGAAATAAGGGCTATTAGGCCAGATATTGCGATAACTACTGACATCATCGTGGGCTTCCCAGGCGAAACAGAAAAAGATTTTCTAGAAACTTTAAAAGTAAGTAAGGAAGTAGGTTTTAGTAAGATTCATGTTTTTCCTTTTTCACCAAGGACCGGAACGGCAGCGGCTAAAATGACGGATGTGGTGTCAGACGTCGAAAAAAAGGAAAGAGTAAAAAAATTAATGGCTTTGTCTATCGAGTTAGAAAGTGCCTATTTTAATAAATTTAAAGGGCAAGAGGTAGAGGTTCTCGTTGAAAAGAGTGAAGACGGTAAAAGTTATGGGCATACGAGTAACTACTTAGAGGTAGAGATACCCGAAGAGTTAGAAGTCGGCAATATTTATAAAAGGGTATTATGAGTTATATTAAGGGAAAATTAAAAAATACAATTTTTTATAACGAAGATAACGGCTATGTTGTCGCTTTATTTCGTGTCAAGGAAACTGATAGTCCAAAGATGCAAGAATATGTAAATAAGACTATTACAGTTACGGGTAATTTAACGGAAGTTAAACTGGATTTAAGTATTATTTTATATGGTGAAATGGTGGTTAATGAAAAGTTTGGCAAACAATATCGGTTTACGCGGTTTGAGATTGATACGCCCACTACTAAAGAAGCCATAATTGAGTTTTTAGCTAGCAATTTTATTAAATCATGTGGGGAAAAGACAGCTAAAAAAATTGTGGACTTATATGGGGAACAAACTTTAGATATTATTAAAGCCGATAAAAATGCTCTAATGGCCGTTGAAGGAATGACGGTAACTAAAGCTGATAAAATTTATGACTCCTTAATTAATTTTTCCAAAAGTAGTGATATTATTTTAAAATTACAAGAGTTTGGTTTTTCAATTGAAGAATGTTCTAAAATTTATAATCGGTTTAAAGATCGAATTGAAAATATTTTTAATGAAGATTTTTATGATATAAAGGAATTAATTGATTTTATGAGAGTCGATAGTATTTATCGTCAAAACAAAGGGGAAGATGAAATTAGATGTGCGGCTTGTATTTTAGAAAGCATGAGTATTTTAGCAAATGCCCTAGGGGACACTTATTCCTTTATTGAAGAAATAGGTAGTGTTTTACAAAAAAAGTTTGAAATCTTTTTAAGTGAAGATGTACTAAAAGAAAAATTAGATATTTTAAAAAATAAAGAAAAAGTTGTTCGAGAAGATAAAAGATATTATTTAAAAGAGTTGTATGAATCGGAAGCAAGTATTGCGTATCGCTTAAAAAGCCTTGATAGTATGCCGGGGGAAAGTTTTAAAAATTTAGAATCCCGTCTTGAAGATTTAGAACGGCAAAGTGGAATAACTTATAATGAAGATCAAAAAAATGCCATTATTAGTGCTTTAAATAATAATGTTTCTATTATCTCTGGGGGACCGGGAACTGGGAAAACAACGATTATTAATGCGATTGTGCAATTATATATTATCGAGCACCATCTATCTCCCATGGATATTATGGAAAAAATTGCTTTACTAGCTCCAACGGGCAGAGCCAGTAAAAAAATGGCTCAAGCCACTCATTTACCAGCTTATACGATTCATAGGTATTTAAAATGGAATAAAGACCGGAATGAATTTTTCTATAATGAAGATAATAAAACGGCGCATCAATTAATAATTGTTGATGAAACATCCATGATTGATGTTAGTTTATTTAGTGCTCTTTTAAAAGGAATAAATCCCCATGTAAAGTTAATTCTCGTGGGTGATATATATCAATTACCAAGCGTGGGACCAGGGCTCGTTTTAAATGATTTAATTAATAGTGATTTATTTAATTATGCACCTTTAAATATCATTTATCGGCAAAGTAATAATTCTTATATTCCGTATTTAGCTAAAGAAATAAAAAATGTTGATTTAAGTGAAGATTTTTTAAATAAACGGGATGATTATTCGTTCTTTGCTACATCTTCAGAAAAAATTGCTCCGGCTTTAGAAGAAATAATAAAAATTTCCAAAGAAAAAGGTATTGATGAAAAAGAAATGCAAGTATTAGTGCCAATGTATAAGGGTGAAAATGGGATAGATAATTTAAATCGGCTATTACAAAATATCTATAATCCGGCGAAAAGAAGCAAAAATGAATTAATATATGGCGATGTTGTCTATCGGGAAAATGATAAAGTATTACAATTAGTTAATGATTTGGAACATAATGTCTTTAATGGTGACATTGGTTATATAGAAAGAATTGTTGCCAACAAAGTAACAATTAATTTTGATGGTAATAAGGTAACTTATGAAAAGAAAGATCTCAAGCAAATAAAACATGCTTATGCGATAACGATTCATAAAAGCCAAGGTAGTGAATTTGATCATGTTATCTTTCCAATATGTCATAATTATTATAAAATGCTTTACAATAAATTAGTTTATACAGGAGTGTCCCGGGCTAAAAAAACTTTAACTATTGTAGGTGAACCTCAATCATTTGCTATGGCGGTTCGCAATAACTATGCCAACAATCGTAAAACTAGTTTAAAAGATAAAATATTACAAGCATATGAAGTATAATTTTGCCGGGACTTGCCATATTAAAGGTAGAGGTGGAACAAAATGAAAAAAATGTTAGGTATTGTTTCAGGAATGGCAGCTGTAGCAATGGTTGGCGGTTTGTCTTATATGCTTATGGATAAAAAGAAACAAGCAAAAGTCGAAAAAATCTTAAGTAATGCGGCCGATGAAGCAAACAAAATGATGAATAAAATGACTAAATAAGAATTAGAAAAAAATTTTTAATTCTTATTTTTTTCGACAAAATTTTCTAACCATCTATAGTATAAAATAGATGGTGATACTAGTGAAAACTTATTTAAAATTAATAATAGGGGCTTTTGTCGTCGGTGGCTTTTTAGCTTATTTTTTCTATCGGGATATAAAGTTGGAAGTTAATGCTTTAGAAAATCAAGATGGCACTTTATATTTATTTCAAGTAGGTGTTTTTCAAAATCCGGCGAATGCTGAAAACTTTGCATCTAATTTTGATAGTAGCATTGTCTATAAAGATGAAGATTTCTATCGAGTTATAACTTGTCTTACCTCAAATAGTGAAACCAAAGATAAATTATATACTTATTATAAAAATAAAGGAATAAACTTTTATATTAAGAAAGTAACACTTGATTCTAGACTTAAAAATGAAATAGCCGCGGGAGAAAAAGTTTTAAGTAAAACTAGTGTGCCGGAGGCCTTAAATGAGGTTTGTCAAAATTTACTTAATAGTTTTATTTTATATGTTTAAAAAAGGGGCTTTGTAATGAAAGATAAAGTGGGTTTTATTATTTTATTTGTTGTATTATTAATATTTTTGTTTTCTAGGAACATTGACCAAATTTTTTTACAAAATGATGCTATTTTAAATGGCAATGTTACTTTTGAAGCAAGTGTTAAAGCTTTAGAAGAAGAAAATAAAGAGCTAAAAGAATTACTGGAATATAAAGAAAATTTAGATTTTAAAGTATTGGTTACCAAAGTTAAATTTCGAGATATCTATGATTTTAAAAATGAAATTACTATTTTAAGAGGTAGTGATGATGCCTTAGAAGAAGGTTGGGCTCTAATTAATGAAGATGGTTTAATTGGGACAATAAAGAGAGTAAATTCAACTTCTTCGGTAGTGCGTCTTCTTACTAATCCCGAGAGCAAAATATCCGTTAAAATAAATAATTCTTATGGTATTTTGGAAACTTCTCAAGGTAAGAATATCGTTACTAATATTATAAAAGATGAAAATATAAATGTTGGGGACAAAGTCTATACCTCTGGTATTGGTAATTTACCCGGTGCTATTTATATTGGTGAGGTTAAAGAGACATCTCTTGATTCCTTGGAATTAGAACAAGTTGTAACCGTAGCACTAGGTGTAGATTTTAATAACATTAATTATTGCCTAGTTGTAGGTGCCAAATGATATATGCTCTAATTGATATTTTACTTTATAACTTTACGCCTTATCATTCTTTTTTATTTCTTCTAAATATTAATAATAAAACTTGTATCCATCTTTTAGCTATTGGTTTATTTTTGGACTTTTTAGTCATCAATACCTATGGCTTTATTACTTTATTTTTACTTCTAAACTTTTTACTTAAAAAAATTGTATTAAAAGTAAATATGCCAAATATTTTAATTTATTATTTTTATAATTTATTTATTCTTCTTGTTTTCTTTCTTCTTAGTAACTTTCTTTTTGGTGCTATTGATATAATGGTACTCGGAAAAGCTATTATTCTAAATAGTATTTTTATTCTTTTAAGTTATAAAATAAGTCCGCCTTACATAAAATTAATTGGGTGAGGAATAAGTGGACGATGTAGCAATATATTTAGAAAAATTTAAACGCAAAAAACAAAAGAATACCTATTTGCTAAAGGTTGGTAAAAATAAAAAGCTTAGTAATTTTTTAACTAAAGTTTTAGTTAGTGTAATTTTCTTTTTGGTAAGTTTAATTTATATTCGTAATGATGCTAGTAATGCTGTCATTTATAAAAAGTATGTTTTTAGTGAAACTTTGCCTTTTACCAAGATAAAACAAGCTTATGAAAATTTATTTGGTGAAGCAGTGCCAGTTGCTAATAAAGAAAAAACCGTTTTTGGCGGTTCATTAGTTTATAAAAATATTGAACCTTATCAAGATGGGGAAAAATTAACTGTTAGTGCTAACTCCTTAGTTAGTAATTTAACAGGTGGCATAATTGTTTATATTGGCGAAAAAGAAGGGTATGGCAATACCGTAATTATTCAAGGTAATGATGGGGCTGATATTTGGTATGGTAATTTACAAAATGTTAATGTCAAACTCTATGATTATGTGGAAAAAGATACGACCATTGGCGAAACCATGGATGATACCTTATATTTAGTTATTAAAAAAAATGATACTTATTTAAAGTATGAAGATTATAAAAATTAATATTTTTACTTGGTATTTCTTAGTTTTAGCTTGTTTTTGTGGTTTTATTAAAGAAGCTTTAATTATTTTTTTTATTGTGTTGTTTCATGAATTTGGTCATGTCTTTTTTATTAAAGTATTTGGTTATGAAATAAAAAGCATTAATATTTATCCCTTCGGAGGTATTACTAAAATAAATAAAGAGATAAATACACCTATAAAAAAAGAACTTATTATTGCTTTGGGAGGCGTTATTTTCCAAATTTTTATTTATCTTTTGACTTTTCTTTTACCTTTTAGAGATTTTATGGCATCGAAAATATTATTTTATAACACAAGTATTTTAATCTTTAACTTACTTCCTATTATTCCCTTAGATGGTAGTATTATTTTAAATTCTATATATACCATTTTTTTCCCATTTAAAAAAAGTTATATGTATACTTTTTTTTCGTCTTTAGTTTTTCTTTTATTATTTAGTCTTTTTCTGATTACTAAAACTTTAAATAATATTTTTTTACTTTCCTTTTTTATTTTTAAATTAATTGCTTATTGGCGTAATTATAATTTTATTTATAATCGGTTTTTATTAGAAAGATACTTAAAAGATTATAAGTTTAAAAAACTTAGTAGTAAAAAGGGTCCTTTAGATATATTAAAAAAAGATACCTATCAATATTTTTTAGAAGATGGGGGCGTTAAAGGTGAAAAAACTAAGCTTCGGGAAAGATTTGACAAAAGATAAAGTTCCTAATATAATAGATGCTTGTGTGAAGGGAAGACCTAAAAATGAAAAAAGTAAACTTAGATAAAACCTTAAAATTAAATACAATATTTTTAAATAGTATGGGTTATAGTATTGATATTCCTGAAGAAGTAGTAGCATTTTTTGATATGCCAGTGTTTAATCAAAATCAAGTTATGGTGGGAAGTCTTACTTTAATAGAAGATGAGTTAAAAATACATATCCCAAGTGGGGCTGGAACCCTTTTTTGTCGTACTAAGGTAAGTGCCGAACCCGAGATTAAATATTTAGTAATTGGAGCTTTAGGTGAATCCCTAGAAGGAACTTTTGCTATATCTACCAGAATTATGGATGGCGATGCCGAAAAATGTTTTACGAGGGTTGCTATTAATTATAAAGACCAGATGAAAGGCTGGAATTTAGATTTATGTAAAGATGCTTATCCTTTAAAATGGCACTTTGAGTCTTTAGATGGTGTTAGTGAAGATTTAAATATTGATTGGATTGGCATTGAGACTAAACCAGGTATTACCTATGAAAGTAAAAGTGTCCTTGCAACTTTTCATGGTAGGGATACCATAAATCGTTTTAGTAGTGCCGTTATTAATGGTTTAGAGATTGAACTAACAAAAGGTTTTAAAGTAAATAATACCGAAGAAGTAACTAGAAGCTTAGAATTGCCTATTTATGGGAGTATTTTATCTCAACAACTGCTTCCCCGGTTAAGTGAAGATATGCTTAAAATGGAACCAAATTTTCATGATTCTTTTGGTATCATTAATGATACTTTAAATGGATGGCTTGCAACTTTACTTGATCTTTCTTTCCCAGAATTTAGTGATGCTGAGGTTAGGGCCATGACGGGGATAGATAGAACTAAAGCAGTCTTGCAAACAGAAGATAAAGAATTAACTAATGCTTATCTTGGTAAAAAGAGTAAAATGCGAGTAAGATATTAATAAAAATCGCTATAAAAGTGTATAATGAAGTAAATGGAAATAATTTGACATTTGCTTTATTTTTTGGTAAACTTAAGTAGTTTTAAGTAATTTCGAAAAAAACCGCTCGAAAAAGGTTCTTAAAAACTTAAAAGTTACCTTCCCGGCGCGTCTTAATTAAGGAGGTATGAAATGAAAGCTATATTTGAAACAGGTGGAAAACAATACTATGTATCTGAAAATGACAAAATTTATGTTGAAAAATTAGATGCAGAAGTAGGTAAAGATATTACCTTTGATAAAGTTTTATTTGTTGATGGAAAATCTGGTAATCCTTATGTTGCGGGTGCCACAGTTGTTTGTACCGTGGAAAAACATGGTAAAAATAAAAAGATTAAAGTCTTCAAATATCGTCCTAAAAAGAAATATCGGAAGACTCAAGGTCATCGTCAACCATATACTTGTTTAGTAGTAAAGAAGATTAATGGTTAATAATGATTACTATTGATATCAAGAAAAAAGAAATAACGATAAAAGGTCATGCGGCCTTCGCGGATGCTGGTCAAGATATTGTTTGTGCGAGTGTCTCAAGTATTATTTATACAACCGTAAATGGAATATTTAATATTGACAAGAGTGCAATCAAATTTGATGATAATGGCAAATTACTTAAAATAACGATTGAGCATCCAAGTACAGTTGCAAATATTTTACTTGATAATATGATTGGTTTATTAGAAGATTTAGAAAACCAATATCCGGAAAATATAAAAATAATTAAAAAAGGAGGATAATGATGTTTAAATTATATATAACTTTAAATATTCAACGTTTTGCCCATAAAAAAGGTCAATCATCAACTGATAACGGTCGTGATTCAGCTGGTCGGAGACTTGGTGCTAAACTTGCAGATGGTGAGGCTGCTAAAGCAGGAGCAATAATATATCGTCAAAGAGGAACTAAAATATTCCCTGGAAAAAATGTGGGAATGGGTAAAGACCACACTTTATTTGCTAAAGTTGCTGGCATCGTAAAATACGAAAGAAGCGGCAAATCTCGCAAAAAGGTAAGTGTTTACGAAGTAGCTTAAAATCAACCATTTGGTTGGTTTTTTCATATTTAAAAAGAAGCTATGTTATAACCCGAGTTTGACAGATGAAAAATTACAAAAAGCTTATTTTTTATTGAAATTAGGCTTTTCTTTTGAC
>CANQXV010000033.1 GCA_947627895.1 uncultured Bacilli bacterium | reverse complement strand
TCTTTGGGGTAAGGGGAAGTCTGCCCTTTTTTATTATTTTTATAAAATAAATTTCATTTTTCTTTTCAGACTAACACCTAACTACTTATTTACCAAATTAATAACATAAGTTTTATTGCGAATCGTCACTAATAAGTCTACCCGAGAAGCATTCTCAACATCAGCATTAACTTGAAGAACAAATTTATTTTTTAAATTATCAGGAGTTAAATTTTTTATATCTTGAATGTAGGAACTTCCATCAACAGTATAACGAATCGTAAAGAAATTAGACGCAAAAGAACTAATCTTACTATTCGTTTTAGCGTATGGGGTATCTTGATCAATTTGCAAGTCATAATCTAAAACGATTAATGTTTGTTTCGTTGTTAAAAATTCTGGTGTAATTAAATTTTTAAAAGTATTACATCCCGAGAACGAACATACTTCATAATCATAAGTATATCGTGATGTTATTTCTACATAAGGAATATTTAAAGTTGTATTATTTAAATAAGTACTATTAAAAACTACTGGCGTATTTAAAGAACTTGTTTGAACGATGGCAATTTGGTCAATTACAATAGAATTTAAATCAACTTGAATACTCTTAAAATGATAATCCTTTTTATTTTTGCTCATACCATTATAAATACTTACATAAAGTTTTTCATTAGCACTTTCTTTATTTATAGCATAAGGAATAACAATAGTTTTTGTACTTTTTGGTGAAATTTTATCCCCAGTATAACCTTCTCCATAGTCCATAAAACTATTACTAACACTTAAATTTGGCAAATAATAATGATTTTTGCCATAAACAATAAATTGATTATATTCAAAAGCCTCTTCTTTCGTTGAATTATTAGTAATTGTTAGTTTTAAAACTAAGTAGTAACCATCGTTACTAACCTTTTCTCCCGCGTAAGTCAAATTGGTAATAATCGAATCTTCGACTACAACATTAAAATTATTAACTGTAAAAGCTTGTCCTATTTTGTATTTATGTTTATATATTTCAAAGTTACTAATAAAAAGATATATCATAACTACAATACATATTGTTAAAATACTAAACATAATAAATTTATTTTCATAAAAATAGTATTTAAATTCTCTAAAGATTCGTCGAGCTTTTCTTTGGGCTTTATAGGTTTCAAAACCAATATTAATTTCCACTTCTTCACTATCAGCATCAATTAAATCTAATTCGGCAAGATCACTTTGAAAATTAAATTGTTTAATATTAAAGCCTAAAGCCCGAATTAACCACATTGGAATAAAAGCATATTGAGGAATAGAAAGAATTGTCGAAATATCACGATACATCCGGGCAGCTGTTGTTGACCATAAACTTTCTTCCAAACCATTAAAAAGTCTTGCTGCAATAATAATCCCTATAAATAAAATAACATAATAAACTGTGGCAACAACATATATATTTTTAGGCTTTTTCTTATATTTTAATAAAATAATTAAGGCTACTAATAACCCAATCATGATAATTAAAGCAAAATAAACAAATATGCTAATGTAATTACTAGCCATATTTTCAAAAACGGTTGCCATATAACCATTCGCGATAAAATCATTAAAGAAACCAACAATGTTCCTTACTTGAAGCATGACAAAAGCAGATAATACAAGTAGTATAAAGTGAATAAGTTTAAAGTGTTTAATCATTAAACCATAAGGTTTTTTTAATACCACCTGTCATCCCTACTTTCATATTCAATTTTAACAAAAAGTAGTAAAAATAGCAATAAAGGTCATTAATTTATTCTAATACACATGTAGTATTTTCTTTAGTTCCATTTATTATCACTTTTCCATCTCTAATAGTTGCTTCTCCACCTTCACTACATCTAAATGTTCCTGAAGCATTAGTCACATTAAATTCACCCTCAAAAGCTTCAACTGTTTTTATATTAACGCTACCATCAAAATACAATAAATTTTTAACCATTCTTTTGTTGGTATATTTTCACCATAGCTTTCTGTTAAATTAATTAACATTAATTCATCGGTATATGTATCTATATTGTTTCCGCCATTGAAATCTCTAAATACTGTTACATCTCCTGCTGTATTAGATAAACTTTCCTCAATTGATGAGATTAAAGTCCAATCATTAGTTTTAATATTTTTCTGAAAAAAACTTATATCATTGAAAGTAGGGTTATCATATAGTTCAAATCTGGCGTCGCGGAATGTATAATCTAAACCACTTTTAAATTTTATAGAACCATAATAATTATGATTTGAAAATATTTCTTGATTAATTATTTGGTCTATTATCGCATCGTCCGAAAACTCATTGCTATTTGCCTTCAATTTTAAAGCTTTTTCCCCATGAGTTTCTGAGGTTGAAACAATTTCAACATTTCTATAACTCCAATTTTGCAAATCATTCTCAAAACTACCATTTTTTATCATATTTGTTAATTGAGCATCTCTATCCTCAATTTCTTGAGCTGTTAACAGTGTAAATGTTTTTGGCTTATCAAAATAAACATAGCATTTATCAGTCGTAGTTGTATTTACAATAACTTTCCCATCTTGCCATGAGATTTGACTTCCGTTTTCACAATTACTGAGTGTTGGATTAAAAACATATCCTTCGGTGGGCCAAGTTGAGGCACTTGATTTTTCATAGACACCACTCGCAACCTCTTTTTCCAACATTATACCTAATAATTGATTTGGGTTTGTATCATCATTTAATAATTTACTATCACTTTTACTTAATATTATTATTAAAACTAAAAATGCATTTATTACTGATAATACAATATTTAAAATAATACTTTTTTTCATATTTTAACTCCTACCATACTCATATTATGGGTATTTTAATTTTATTATACTCATATTGTGAGTATAGGTCAATACAAATAAAATGAGTATGAGAAAATAACTTTGGAGAATGAAAATATGAATAGATTTAAAGAAATAAGGGAAAATGCTGATAAATTACAAAAAGATATTGCGAAAGTTTTAAACATTTCTCAACAACAATATTCACGTTATGAAATGGAAATAAGTCAAATGAGTTATGAACAACTTATTATTTTAGCTAATTATTATAATGTATCTATTGATTACTTACTTTATCATACTGATGTGAGAAAACCTTATCCAAAATCTATTATCAAATAAAAAAAAGATTAAGTCTTATCTTTTCGTTACTAAAACTTGATCTTTTAATAAATAAATTGTGGGATTATTTTTTAAAACATTGTCTTTAGTTGTTTTAAACATGTCGGCTACTGTATCTAAAGTATCACCTTCCGCGGTTATATAGTAACTATAACCACTTTTAGGAATTAATATTTCTTGATTAGGATAAATATAATCTTCCATATCTAAACCATTTAAACTAGCTAGTAATTGAGGATTAATATTATATTTACGCGCTATTTTATATAAGGAATCACCAGCCTCAATATTATAAATACTAAAATATTGGTCTTGGTTTTTCGGAACAATTATATCCATACCAACTCTTAAATCATTTAAATAAGCATCCGTATTTAATTTTCTTAATGTTTCTAAATCAGTTTCAAATTTATGGGCAATACCACTTAAAGTATCACCACTTTGAATTCGATAATAGTTCATTTAACCACTTCCTAATATATGGTATGAATAACTAAGAATTTGGTTAATTAAAAGATATAAATCATATTGTTGTAATTGAAGTTCCATTCATTATAAGTAATTATTCTTTTACTTCCTTCATTTAAATTATTGTAATATAATGTATCCCCAACAATGTAATATACTTCTTCTTCATTACTTTTAACTATTGTTGATACCCTATCATCCGTTATTTTTATTTTTAAGTTATCAACAATGGCATATAAAGTATTATCTTCTAAAACATAGTTTATAAAAGTGTTATTAGTAAATTCATAATTATTATGAACTAATTTCGTTAAAGAAATATTTTCCCATTTATTATTCACTAAGATTTTGCCATTCATTCTTTTTAATTTTCCTTTAGCTAAATTAAATTCATATTCTTCCGTATTTTTCCGGTCTACAAGATATAAATTATTCTTTTTATAACCTAAAATATAACCATCAAAATATAAAGTTTTATTTAATTTATAATTTTTCATTTTATTTTTTTTAGCATCTATTACAAAAACATCTTGGTAAGAAAACTCATCCGTTTGATTAGGAATAAATAAATACCTGTCCGTAGCATAGGCTAGTTTTAAAGAATAGATATCGTTACTAAAAAGTTCATAAGTTTTTTCATCTTTTTCATTTAAATAGATAATATTGTGATAATTCCAAAGTAAATAGGTCTTATCATTAAAATCATAGACATTAAAATCATTATAAGCCTCAATTACATTGGAGTTATCATTTTTATTTTTAAGACTTATTGAGTATAAAGTATCATCTTTAAGACATAAAGGATATAAAGTTAAATATTCACTATCGGGATAAATACAAAAACTTGCATCATCTTGTTCAAATTCAATTCCGGTAATTAAATTTCTTTTATGACTGTACTTATCTTTGGTTTTATAAGGAAATTCAAAATCTTTCGTTTTTATTTTTAAAGTATATTCTTTATTTTTATGATCATAAGTTTCGGTAATTTGGAAATCATTTAATATGTAAGTCGAAGTATAAGAAACAGGTCGTAAATAAAAATATAAAAAAAGAGAAAATACTAATCCGAAAAAAATAATTAAACCAACAATTCTTTTCATTTTTGCTCTTCTCTAGGTCTATATTTTTGCTTTTCTTTCATCATAAATTCGGTAATATTAGTTTCAATATCATCTAAACCACTTTTAGGTAAATTACTTAAAACTACCTCTTCTTTAACAGTATCAATGGTAATACGGCCAAAAAGTAGGCCTTGACTAACTAATAAATCGTTATATAAATCTGGAGTAATTGAAGATAAAAAATAACCCCAGATTACCCGTTTTTGAGCAATCATTAATCTTTTATTGGTTAAGGCTACTACACAAGTAGTAAAAATATCATAAAAATCAACATTCTTTTGACCGGCGAAAGCATATAACACTTCTTCCCCGGGATTTAAATGTTTATCAATTATTTCACAATGTTTTTTTATACGCCAACTTACACCACCATGATGTTTTCTTTTGAAATCCATAACCATATCATAAACTTTGCTCATATTTTTCTTCACCTACCTATATTTTAAACCATAATAAAAAGATTAGCAAATGAAACTAACCTATTTATCGTAATCATCTAAAAAATTATATTCTTTTCCCTTGGTAGAATAACCTAAAACACAATCTAAATTAACATTAGTTAAACTCATAAAAATATTATGATCAACATTAGGGTTGGTTTTTCGTAAATTATTGATTAAATTTTTCATTTCTAAGCGTTTACTTTCACTTTCGTCCAAGCTGCAGTTTTCCGTGAACATACAGGCGCAATTAATAAAATCTAAGTTGTTATATTTTTTCCAAGCTAAAATATCGTGTTCTTTAACTAAATATAAAGGTCTAATTAATTCTAAACCCGGGAAGTTTGTACTTTTTAATTTTGGCATCATAGTCTTTATTTCGGAACCATAAAACATTGATAAAAGAGTTGTTTCAATAACATCATCAAAATGATGACCTAAAGCAATTTTATTACAACCTAGTTCTTCGGCCTTATTATAGAGGAAACCCCGGCGCATCCTAGCACATAAATAACAAGGAGATTTGCCACCACTTCTTTTTACTACTTCAAAAATATCGCTTTCAAATATTTCAATTGGCACATTTAAAGTTTGACCCATTCTTTTTATTTTTTCAAGATTTTCAGCACTATAGCCGGGATTCATAACAACATAATGAGCGGTAAAAGGAACATCACTATGACGTGATAATTCTTGAATACATTTAGCAAGTAAAAAAGAATCTTTACCACCACTTATACAAACCATTACTTTATCATTTTCATTTATTAAATGATAATCTTTAACCGCTTTAACAAAACGAGACCAGATTTCTTTGCGATATTTTTTAATAATACTTCTTTCAATTTCTTGATATTGTTCCATATAAAAACTCCTTAAAAGTAATACTATTTTAGCATACTTTAGAGGAGTTATAAATATAATTTGTGTTGTTTATCAACCTTTTCGCGTACTAATTTTAATTTATACATTTGCCCATTGGCATATAAATCATCAAGACATTTTCTACCATAATCAATTTCAAATTGAAATTTATCTTCGGGATTTTCTAAATAAGCTATTTCTTCTTCGACACTATTAATGAAGCGTTTTACTCCTCTTACTATCCCCCGTCTTCTAAGATTAGAACGAATATATTTAATAGCATATTCCCTATAAGCCGGTTCATTTAATAAATTAGCAATGTTAGTAATAGGAAAAGCATGTAAACTTTCACGCGTATCTAAGGGTGTTGTTAATAAATTGCTATTCATTCCAACTAATTCTATTTTATGTTCACTTAGTAAAGTAGCAATTTCGCTAGTTGTATAAAAATGTTCGGCATCAAGATTCGCATCCGACGTATAACAAACCCGATAAAAAACAAAATGTTCTTGACGCCAGAAAGAATGCAATATACTATTTATACACACTACGGAACCTACCATATCCGTACGAAGTAACATAAAGCCTTCAAAATCCTTATTATATTTTAAAGATAATATTTTTAAAGCATCATCTTCTTCTAAATAAGGATAGGCAACCCGGCTAAGTAAGGTCAAATATTCTTCGTTACTGCGCGTATTATTATGATAATCTAATAAATTTAAAGAACTAGCAATATCATCTAAAAACGAATCTACTTCGGTTAAAATTGGTTCTGTACTATTATAAACACTAGGATTATATAATAATTTATCAGTTGCTTCATTAAAATGATACTTTAAATCAGCTGTAAAAAAACTTACTTGCATACCTAAAACCTCCCCATTTATTTTTTAAAATTAATCAATATTTACTATTTCGTATTCTCTGGAACCAAGTCCTAAATTACTTGCTTCTTCAACCGTATGAATCGCATGTAAATCTTGCATTCTTTTAACTAAAGATGCTTTTCCTGAATCTTCGGAATTCATAATTGTATCATAACAACATTGGTCAATAGCAACTGGATCTAAGCTTGCAAAAATACCAATATCGGCCATTTCGGGATCATGCGGATTACTATCGCAATCACAGTCTATAGAAATGTTATTTACAACATTAATATAAGCCATATTTTCAGGACCAAAATGATCAATTACGGCTTTATCAGCTTCTGCCATACTTTCTAAGAAACCATCTTGATTATCAACATGATTCCACATTTCATCAGGGTCGGTCGTAATACCAACAGAGTGAATCCAGGCTTTACCATTCCGAGAGGCAACTCCAATACTCATATTTTTTAAAGCGCCACCGAAACCACCCATGGCATGACCTTTAAAATGACTTAACATTAACATAGAATCATAATTGTTAATATGACTACCAACATAATTCTTACCTTGAAGATGTTTACCACCTTCAAAAGAAAGTATAACTTCACCTTCTTCATCCATGATATCACAAGGTGCAATATCCATAAATCCATGATCTTTTATTGCTTGCCAGTGGTCAGCTACTTCAAATCTTTTACCCCGATAAGCGGTACAACATTCAACAATAGTCCCATTTAATTTTGCAACTAAATCTTTAATTAAATTAGGATTTAAAAAGTTATGTCCCCCGGGTTCTCCTGTTGAAATTTTAACAGCGACCTTTCCTTTTAAATCTCTACCTAAAGCCTCATAAATCTTTATTAAACCATTACTACTAATATCTTTTGTAAAATATACTTTTGATTGCATTATATTTCCTCCTTTTTCTATTATTTTATCATACTATTAACCAAAAATGTATTTTTTTGCAATTATTTAAGCAAAATAAACAAACTTTTATCGCAACCTAATGTTCTTTATACTTATTAAATAAAAATTGCTTATTCGCCTTATTTTGCCCAAATAAATCCATTTGTATATTATTTTAAAAAATGTTCATATTAAATCTAGGTGATTAAATGGAAACTATATTTCGAGCTATTGTTATGTTTGCTCTTTTATTTATTATTGTTAAACTATTGGGTAAAAAACAAATTAAAAATTTAACTTTATATGACTATGTTATTAGTATTACTTTAGGTTCTATTGCCGCAGATTGTATTATTAGTTTAGATACTCCTTTATATGATGGTATTATTGCCGTTTTAACTTTTGCTCTTATCGGTTATCTTACATCCCTTTTTTCTTACTATAATCATAAGGTTGAAGAAATTATGGATGGTGAACCAATTACTCTTTTCGAAAATGGTAACTTTATCTATTCTAATTTAGAAAAAGCCAAACTTAGTGTGGCTAAAGTATTAGAAAATTGTCGCCTTAAAGGCTGTTTTAATGTTAATGATTTAGATTGTGCTATTCTAGAACCCTCAGGAGATGTTTCTATTCTTTTAAAAGGAAGTAGTCAGCCTCTTACTAGCGGTGATATTAAAAATACTATCCAAAAAAGTAAAACGAAACAAACTATCAGCCATTATTTAATTGTTGATGGTAACGTTGATACCGATGAATTAAGAAAAGCCAAAAAAACTAAAACATGGCTTAATAATTATTTAAAAAACAAACATAAAAAACTAGAAGATGTTACTCTACTTGCAATTGATAAAAATAATAAAATAACTATTTTAACAAAGAACTATGGTAAATAGTTTTTTTCTTTGCCCTTTGCTTAAAAAATTACCAATCTAATTTCCTCTCTAAACGAAGCATGTCGTCTGTTACTTGCATCTTTAGTTCGGACCTTTGTCTTTTAGATAAAGGGATAGTTCCATCAACAGTACTAATATATATATTTTTTATTTGCAAAGCCTCTGTTGGATAAGCACTAGTACATAAATCTAAATAAAATACCCTTTCCGACAATTTAAATTTTAAATATGTTGCTAAGTCATTAGCTTTATTTATTTTTTCTCTAAAAGCATTTATATTATAAACTGTTGGCATAATTAAACGGGCAATATCTTCGCGAGTAATATTTCCTGCCGCATCTAATTCAATATCTAAATCCAATAGTATATCTTTAATTGATGCACTATTCTTATTCCCTATTTTTTCAATAATATTTAATAATTGCAAAGTTTTATTTCTAATCGCCCTTATATAATTTTTTATATATTCTAAAGTAAAAGGATCAAAACTATATCGTTCCGCACTTAATTTATCAACAAAATTACGAGCTATTTCTTCTATTTCTGCTTCAGTCCATTTACAAGATTTATTGCTTTTTTTAGGTTGATAATTTTCAAGTCTTTGCTTTAACTCAGGATCTTCCTCTTCGAATGTTTTAGCTAAATATGCTTTTATTTGGTCCTCTGTTACAACTATTTGGGTATCACTAACCTCTTGCTTTATTTCCTCGAAACTTTTACCTAATATACTTTCTAAAATAGTAATAATACATTTTGGATCATAATATTTTGCAGCATCTGAACTTTCAAAGTAAGAATCTAAATTTAAACTTGTCATAAAGAATCACTCCCTTTTTAATAATTATAACTTTAAACAATAAAAAATTAAAGAATCATTTATTCTAACTAATGCTTTTTATAAATTGCAATTAAATCAGCATCATTTTGATTTAGGGGTAAATTATCTAAATCAAAGAATTTCATACTTTTTGACTCTTCATCCCATTTCAATGTCCCAGAATATTTTTTTACACAATATAGAACAGTGTTATTAAAAACAACATCTCCATTAGGATACTCATTTCTTCTACTAGCACCAGAGACAACTCCTATTAATTCTAGATTATCTTCGGTAATATCTAAATTTGTTTCTTCTTTAACCTCTCTTATTATAGTATCTTCAAATCTTTCTCCTAACTCTTGACATCCCCCAGGAAGGCCCCATTTATCATTGTCAGATCTTGATTGAAGTAAAACTTGACCCTTTTCATTTACAATAATCGCCGCAGCGCCATCTTGTAATAAAATAAATTTATGTTTTAATGAACCCATGCATAATCGCGTAAATACATGATAACCAATAATATTACTTAGTTCAATAATTTCATCTACTCCTAAGTGATTTATTATTTTTTCTAAATATTCATATGAAATATTTCTTTTTTCTTGGTTTGATAATTTTTTTATCTTTTCTAGTATTTCTTTATTAGCCATGATAAACACACCCCCATTATTAAATTAACAATCTTTTAATTTATAAATATTATACTATATTTTTACCTATGTAAAAACTCAAATCCTTGTGGTTTGAGTTTAGTAATTCATTTGGTGGAGTAGAGGGGAGTCGGACCCCTGTCCAATATGCCCTATCATA
The DNA here is from genome assembly GCA_947627895.1 of uncultured Bacilli bacterium. Lineage (GTDB taxonomy): Bacteria > Bacillota_I > Bacilli_A > RF39 > UBA660 > Onthocola_B. The sequence goes on along the minus strand of CANQXV010000033.1, from coordinate 3,070 downwards.
CAACATCTACAAGTTTAGTTAGACTTGTATGTCCTAACTAAATGGCTCTAATCTAACCTCTTAGTTAGTAAGTTTAGTAATTATTCGATATGCTAACCTAAACAATTAACATATTATATCTTATATCTATGAACCTCTTATTCAACCTATAAGAGAAATTGAACAGAAGTGCTCCCTAGCTTACTTTTTAAGCGAATGCAGGAGCGAAACCATAATTAGTTTCGTCATTTAAAATTTAATTGTGCATTTAAGGTATGCCTACCACTTGCCGTCATATTTAGTAACACATGTCGAAACCAAAAACTACCCCATATAACCAATATTTTAGCACATATTGGCCTTAAAGTCTATTGGTTAGCAAATATTAGCTTGACTTTCAGCATTTAAACTAAAGTCCGTGAATTCTCCTTTTAAATATAAAGGATAAGCAGCCGCGCCAATCATGGCAGCATTATCCGTACAATACATAATTTTGGGAATGGAAAGATTAGCCCCATACTTCGCACAAGTCTTACCTATTTCTTCCCTTAGGTATTTATTCGCAGAAACTCCTCCGGCAACAATTACATTTTTAATTCCCGTATTTTTTAAACCTATTTCTAATTTACGACATAATTCATCGATCGCGATAGTTTGAAAACTGCAAGCCAAATCCGCGGCATTTATTTCATTACCCCGTTGTTTTTCATTATGAACTAAATTAATAATACTACTTTTTAGGCCACTATAACTAAAGTTATATGTTTCATCTAATACTGGTTTAGGTAAATTATAACTGCTATGTCCTTCTGCTGCTAATTTATCAATACCAGGTCCTCCCGGATATGGAATATTTAAGACTCTAGCAACTTTATCGTAAGCTTCACCTATCGCATCATCTAGGGTGGCTCCCAAAGTCTTAAATTTATAATCATCTTCCATAATTGCGAGCTCAGTATGACCCCCACTTACGACTAAAGCAAGTAAAGGAAATTCTAATTTATTTTCTAAAGCATTGGCATAAATATGGCCAATTAAATGATTAACTTTTATTAAAGGTTTATTGTAGACATAGGCAAGAGTTTTCGCAAATTCCACACCAACTAATAAAGAACCTAATAACCCTGGTTTATAAGTTACGGCGATGGCAACAATTTCATCCATACCAACTGAACTTTTATTTAAACAGTCTTCTAAAACAAAGGTAAAATTTTCCGTATGCATTCTGGATGCAATTTCCGGTACAACACCACCAAAAGCGGCATGAGTCTTCATTTGGGTAGAAGTAGATAAAGCTACAACTTCCCGACCATTTTTAATGATGGCAATTGATGTTTCATCACAAGAAGATTCAATAGCTAAAATATAAACATCCTTCATTCTTTATCCCTCCTTAAAAGATAAGCATCAATCCCATGATAATATCCTTTTCGTCTATTTACTTCTTTAAAATCAAACTTTTGATATAACTTTAAGGCAATCGTATTATCCACACTGACCTCTAAAGTTATCGTTTTATCCTTTTGATAATTAGTAATAAAATATTGCATTAATTTGGTCCCTATTTGCTTATTTTGAGCATCTTTATCCACGATAATATATAATAGATCAATATTATCAATTAAATCCAAAGCATATAAAAAACCTAATATTTTTTTACTTTCTTCATAAACAAGAATAATTGCGTTTTCATTATTTATTTCGGTATCTAATGCAAATAAATCTTTAAAATTTGGTTTTACTTGTTCCCCAATTTTATTTAAGAGACTAATATCTTTAGTTCCCGCTTCTCTAAGCATTTTTTTCCACACCTATTTTCTTAATATAAATTGGATTTACTAAATGTGGATTTTCGCAAGCCTTATCTTTACAATATTTCCAAATCTTTTTATAATCTAAATCACAAGAGGTTTCATAATCACTTTCCACTTGAAATTCCGCATTACTTAAGTATTTTAACTCTTTTATCTTTAGTTTTTCATCAAATATGCCAACATAATAACCATTGTTATCAGAGAAAGCTACTTTCCGTTTCCCACTGGACGCGGCCATACACTCTAAAGAAGTTATGCTTTTAATAGGAATATTTTTGGTATAGGCTAAGGTTTTGGCAATTATAACGCCTAATCTAACCCCTGTGAAAGAACCAGGACCATTTACTACTAATATTTCGTCTATCGTTTCCTTATCAATTACTTTAATTAAAGATGGAAATAACAATTCACTAGTATTTCTATTGTCAGCGACCTTTTCTTCTTTTAAAACTTCCCCATCTTCAAGTAAAGCAATAACGACATCTCGAAAATGAGTATCAATAAATAAAGTTTTCATTTTTATAATACAGCGTTACAAAGTTCTTCGTATTTTTCACCATAAGCTTCAAAGATTAAAATACGTGTATTTTCATTTATTACTTTAAACTTAATAACTAACCTTTCTGCCGGTAATTTATCACTTATTATATCAGCCCATTCAATAATGGAAACTCCACCTTTATTAAAGTAATCCGTAATACCAATGTCATCACCAGTTTCTTCAAGACGATAAACATCCATATGATATAAAGGTAGTTCACCATTTAAATATTCTTTTATTAAAGTAAATGTCGGACTAGTTATCGTTTCGTCTATTCCTAAAGCCTTAGCAAAACCTTTGGTAAAAACCGTTTTGCCAGAACCTAGTTCTCCTTCTAAGCAAATAACCATATTAGGAAATTTTTCACTTTCAATATTTTCCGCTAAATGTAGGGTATCATCAACACTTTTTGATGTATATTTATATTCCATAAAACTCACCTAAGTTAATTATAAGAAAAATAAAAAAGATATACAAGCATAATATATCTTTTTTGACAAATATTTTTAATAATTTTAAGCAAAAAAAAATTATTCGCGACTACCTATTTTTGCATTATACTATCTTCGGCGTATTAGGGCTTAACTTCTCTGTTCGGGATGGGAAGAGGTGTACCTCCTAAGCTATCGTCACGAATAAAAGACAATTGATTTTGTCCTTTAAAAAACCTGATAATGTAAAACCATCAATTAAAAACAATATAAGTTAAATCCTCGATCTATTAGTACTAGTCAGC
>CANQXV010000032.1 GCA_947627895.1 uncultured Bacilli bacterium | reverse complement strand
TTATTATTAGGATGTCCAAAAGTTTCTTTAAAAAGTAAATCATTGGTTAAAGATTTAGAAGAGCCCCACGGTGTGGTAGCCATATTCCCTCCTTTCACCCATATATATTACCTATAAATTTTTCCTTTCCTTTTTTGGGCATAAAAAAACTATTGAAAAAATCAATAGTCCAATTCTTTATTAAGCCCGAGATGAATATTTACCATCTTTAGTCGAAATAATAATTTTTTCGCCTTGATTAATAAATAAAGGCACCTTTACAACATAACCAGTTTCAATTTTAGCATCTTTAGTTGCATTAGTTGCGGTATTACCTTTTACTGCTGGTTCTGTTTCAATAACTTCATATTCAACTTTTTCTGGTAAAGAAATACCAATTATTTCTCCTTCATAAGAATCAATATCAATTTCCATACCTTCTTTAATAAAATGAACGCTATCTCCTAAAACATCTTTATTAATTTCAATTTGATCATAAGTAGATGTATTCATAAATACATAATCATTACCTTGACTATATAAATATTGAGCTTTTACTTTGTCAATATGGGCTCTCGTAATCTTAATATTGGTATTATAAGTATTTTCAACAATAGAACCAGTTCTTAAATTTTTAAGCTTAATTCGAACAAAAGCTGGTCCTTTACCAGGTTTTACATGTTGAAATTCAACAATATTACATAGATTACCATCAATAATAATGGTCATACCATTTTTAATATCGTTAATATTAATATCCATTTAAACTCACCTTCTATTTCTTTTCTTTAAATGTAACTGTTTTTCTACAAGTTGGACAATATTTGTTTAACTCCAAACGTTCCGTAGTATTTTTTTTATTTTTTTCTGTAGGGCGTATTTCAAAACCGCAATTAGGGCATTTCATTTGCGTCCGAACCCGATTTTCTTTTCCTTTAGCCATAAGTTTTTCCCTCCCTCGTTAATAATTTCTTTATCATTATATCAAAATTTTTCGCTTTTTCAAACAAAAATTATGTTTTTAGTTATTTATTCACTTATTTCGTTTAAATATGCTGTAATATCATTAGTAATTCGACGGGCTGCAAAATACATATAATCGGTTTTACCACTATGGTGGGAAACATTAGGAGTTATTACGACTACACTATATTTGGGATCATCTTTTGGGAAAAAGCCGGCAAAAGTAGAAGAAATAGTGGCTAAATCCAGAGTTCCATCATTATTAGTATCAATAAAAGTTTCACTGGTGCCAGTTTTTCCTACTGGGTTTAGTGACACATCAACATAACCTTTACCCGTACCTTTACTTAATACGGCGGACAAGCCTTCTTTTATTCGCTCTAAATAAACGGGATCTAAATCGACATCATTTAAAACGGTCGCCCTATGCTTTGTAATTACTTCTTCCCCATTTTTTATCTCTTGCATTAAAGATAATTGCATTCTTTGGCCTGTGGCCACACTATTAATATACTGCAAAACTTCAACGGGTGTATAGGCATCATATTGGCCGATTGAAAGATTAAGTAATAAATCATCAGCAACCCGCGTTCCTTTTAAGCCGGATACCTCACCGGGTAAGTCAATTTGAGTGATAGCGCCTAGACCAAAACTACTTAACATGTCCCTGTAAATAGTAAAATGCTCTAAATTGGCATTTATAGGCCCATTTGGGACATATTTGTTCCCAGTTAGACCAATTGCTATTAAAAACTGAAAATAGTTGCTAGATTGTGCTAAAGCATCAATATCGTTAATCCAACCTAAACGCTTATGACTACATTTAAGGGGAACCGCATAAAGTTTAACACACCCATCGGTAATATATTTACCCATTTCAATTAAATTATATTTGTAACCAACCGCGATTGTGGCGCCTTTTACCGCGGAACCAATGGTAAAGGACGAAGAAATATTTAAGGCTGATAAATCGGAAAAAGTACCATCTTGACTTAGTCTTTGACCCGCAATAGCAATAACCGAACCATCTAAAGGATTAGAAATTAAAGCATAACTTTCTTTATAGTATTCGGTATTGGCATATTCTTTTTTCCCTAATAATATTTTTTCTTGTAATATTTCTTCCACTTTCTTTTGAATTTCAATATCAATAGAAAGGACTAAATCATTACCTTTTTGAGGTTCTTCCACTAAAGTTAAGGTATTATCACTATTGACCTTGTATTTAGCTTTTTTGCCCTTTAAAAAGGCCTCATATTCTTTTTCTAAAAAACTTCTTCCTACTATATCGGTAAGTTCGTAGTCATCACGCAAATAGTCATTTTTTTCTTCTTCCATAATGGGGCCTACGGAACCTAATAAAGTTTTCATAGTATTGCCATATAAATAAACTCTTTCCCAACTCATTTCAATGGTAATTCCCGGAATATAAGCTTCCGTAACACGTGCACAAACCTCATCAGTAGCATTTTTTAAAATTTCCTTTTTTTGATAAATATAGCCTTCATTCATAGCATCATATATATACGAAATATTTTTTTCTTCTTCCGTCAAGGTTTCTAAAATTTCGGGTGTAATTCGCTCATATTTTAGATTTAAAAGATCATTACTAGTTATTTTTCTTTCTTGAACTAATTCTTTTTCTTCATTTGTTACTAATTCTTCTCCATTATTATGTTGTAATAACCAATAATTTTTTAAAGCTATTTGTTTTCCTTTTAAAGTAATAAACTCACTTAACTTTTGGGCAATTTCTAATTCTTCGGTTGTACTTATACCTTTTATTTTATTATACATTATGGTTTTTATCCCTTTATTACCTACAATTACGCGGCCCTTGGAATCCAAAATTCTACCCCTTGGCGCACTAAGACCATTTACATAAATTTCTGTTTTAGCCCGCAGTAAATCTTCATATTTATCATTTTCCATAAAACCTAAATAAAAAAGGCGAAATAAAGCCCCCAAAAAGAAAATACTTATAATTATTTTAATAATTAATCCTTTTTTCTTCATTCTAATCATTAATTAGTATTTTCTTTTTTCTCTAAATCATACAATATATTAGGTGGTTTTATGTATAGTATAATTGAAAAATATATGGGACGTTTAACGGAAGATGATGTTAATAAATTTGCTTTAAGTAAAAATTGTACTTTAAGTCCCGAAGAGTTAAATTTTACTTATGTTTTTATTAAAAAAAACTGGTCAGATATTCTAAAAAATCCTAGTGTTTTTGACCTAGATCGTTATAAAAGTCATTATTCAGAGGAAAATTTTGCCAAAATAAAACAAGTATATCAAGAATATTTTGAACGGTTTGCATCTCTACTAAAATAACTTCACAAAATGTGAAGTTATTTATTACTTTGAATATCCTCAAGTAAATGCGGATTAAATTCTTTACTTTTAAGCATCGCTATTTCGTATTTATAAGGCGCATATTCGCCAACATAAGGTGTTTCTAAAATCTTAGGAACATCTTTTAATTTTTCATGGTCTAAAACATGTAAAAGATTAGCAAAACCAATCGTACCTAAACCAATATTTTCGTGTCTATCTTTATGCGAACCACATGGATTCTTACTATCATTTAAATGAATACATTTTATTTTTGCTATACCAATTAGTTTATCAAAATCATTTAAGTAATTATCAAAATCAGCAATATCAACACCGGAATCATTTAAATGACAAGTATCAAGACACACCCCTACTTTATCTTTTAAAGTAACATGGTCTAAAATATATTTAACTTCGGCCATATTCCGGCCACATTCCGTGCCTTTGCCGGCCATAGTTTCAAGTAGTATCATAACACTATCGCTTGGACTTAAAATGTAGTTTAGGGCCTCCGCTATAGCATCTAGAGCATCCCTAACCTCCATTTGCAAGAAATTCCCGGGATGGACCACAATATATCTAACACCAAGGGCCTCGACTCTTTTAATTTCCTGTTTTAAAAAACTAATCGAAAAATTCCACGCTTCGGCCTTAGTTTTATTCGCTAAATTTATAATATAAGGAGCATGACAAATAACATTATTAATATCGATGCCATTATTTTGCATTAATTCTTGAGCTTCTTTGGTTAAACTTTCATCTAAACTTTTACGAATAGTATTTTGAGGTGCTCCCGTATAAAACATAAAAGTATTAGCCCCATAACTTAAAGCTTGTTTTGTTGCTCCTAGTAATTGTTCTGTTCCAAAATTAACATGTGAACCTAAAATCATTTTTTACCACCTAGAAAAATTATACCTTAAAAAAAAGAATTTATAAAGCCACTAAATTCTTTAAAAATTCTTTACTTTTTAAATATAGTCCCGTATATCTATCATAATAAGTATCTAAAAAGAAATTAATTTCTTTTTTTATTTCGTCTTCAATCATAAGTTTAGAAATACTATCAATCTTAACATAATAATACATTCTAAGTAATTGAATTACTTTTTTATCCACTACTTTCTCATTAGTTAAGCAAGAAGCACAAATAAAACCACCTTTATCACCATCAATCGTGGCAATATTGGTTTTATTACCACATTCTATACATTCATCTAAGTTTAGACCGACCCCTAAATAATCTAAAAACTTAAGTTCTAAAATATTAGTTAAAACTAAAGGATCTAGTCCTTCTTCCATTTTTAGAACCCCATTTATAAAATCATTATAAATCGTATCAATATTACTTTGTTTTAAGACCTGAGTTGTTAAATCGACTAAATAAGATAAATAACTAATTAAAATAATATCACTATTAATTTTTTTTAAAGGATTAATAATATCGGCAGATGCTAAGTTTGAAAGTTTACCTTCTTTATAATAAATATTAAATTTCGCATAAGTAAACCTTAAAGTAACTGAACGCATCCTACTTTTAAGGCTTTTAGCTCCTTTACACATTACGCCAATTAAGCCATATTCTTTGGTAAAAATATTAATTATTTTACTACTTTCACCATAGGGTGTTTCTTTAAAGATAAAACCTTCAACTTCTTTTATCATTACTAATCCTTCTTTATTTGCAATTTTTATATTTTAAATAGTCTTCAACTTTGCCACTTTTTTTAAAATTTTCCCAAGCTTCTTTTTTTTCCATTTATCCTCACCTATTTTTATAGTGCGGATTTTTAAAAAAATTTATTCACCTATTTCGTATTTTTATCAATAAAACCTAATTCAACTAAGTATCTTTCTTTTTCTTTCCAGTTTTTAATTGTTTTAACAAATAGTTCTAAGTATACTTTTTTACCCACTAATTTCTCAATTTCCATGCGAGCTAAAGTACCAGTTGTCTTTAATCTGGCCCCATTTTTACCAATAACAATTTTCTTTAAAGAATCGCGATCCACAATAATATCGACACTGATATTAACGATACTCTTTTTTTCTTCGTATTTAGTTGTATAACAAGTAATACTATGCGGTACTTCATCTTCCGTTAAATTAAGTAATTTTTCCCGAACTATTTCACTAATCATAAAATTAAGAGAACTACTGGTATACATATCGGTTGGAAAATAAACGATATCATCAACTAAATATTTTTTTATAACATTAATTAAATGATCAATATTATCGTTATTTAAAGCTGAAATTGGAACAATTTCCGCGAAAGGATAAATATCCTTAGCTTCATCTATGGCTTGAAGCAATTTTTCTTTTTTCATTTTATCAATTTTATTCATGACTAAAATAACCGGAATCTTTTCTTTTTTCAGCATGTTTAAAATGTAAGCATCACCTTTACCAATACCTGATGCAACATCGACTAAAAATAAAATAACATCAACATCTTTAGTTAACGCTAGCGCTTGTTTATTTAAAACTCGGCCAAATTTACCGATTGGTTTATGAATACCTGGCGTATCAACAAAAACAATTTGAAAGCCTTCTTCATTATATATACCTTGAATAATATTTCTCGTTGTCCCACTAATATCAGAGGTAATAGCCACTTTTTCTTTAATAATGGCATTAATAAGAGTACTTTTTCCGACATTAGGCCGACCAACAATACTAACAAAACCGCTCTTCATCTTACTACCTACTTAAATAACTCAATTACATAGGGAATGAATATTACTAAAGCAATAATGGCTTGCATAACTCCCATAATGCCTCCGGCTGCCGAACCACAATCTTTGGCAATTTTAGCTAACGGATGAAATTTATCAGTAACAAGATCAACTGTCGCTTCAATCGCCGTATTAAGAAGTTCAATAGCAAGTACACTAACAGAGGCAATAATTAAAATAGCCCATTGATTAAAAGAAACTTGTAAAATAAGAGCAACAACAAAAATGATAAAAGTCCCAACGCCATGTAAAATTAGACTTTGTTCATTTTGATAAGCGTAAGCTAAACCATCCCAAGAATATTTAATGCTTAAGAAAAAACGCTTAATCCCCATTTGTTTTCTTTCTCTTTGTTTCTTTGAAACCATTTAATACCAACTCCTGCTTCGCAAACATTTCCTTTTCTTCAGCCACACCTAAAGTATGATCATAACCTAAAAGATGTAAAATACCATGGACAGTTAAAAATGCGAGTTCCCTCTTTTCACTATGACCATATTCTAACGCTTGGGCTTGCATTCGGGGAATGGAAATATAAATTTCCCCTAATTGGCGTATATTATAACGCATTTTTTCATTATCTTCAAATGCAAATGACAAAACATCCGTGGACCTGTCAATTCCCCGATATTTTTTATTTAATTCATGCATTAATTCATCATCGATAAAAACAATTGATAAAAATGAAGAATGCACATTTTCCATTTTTAGAGTTCTTCGAATTATCTTCTTTAAATATTTGTAATTGGGATAACCAAAAGTATCATTTATTGTAAATTTATTCATAGATTAGGTATCACCCCCAAAGATTCTAAAATATACCAGATAATTAAAACAATAATAACTAATGATAGAAAGTTATATAACCCATCTTTTTGAAAGAATCGTGGTAAATGACTTTTTATCGCTTGGAAAGCAATATAAATTAAATAACCAATAATGCCTCCTAAAATATTTAAAATAATATCATCAATATCAAAAGAACGACCAATATTTAATTGGACAAATTCCACAGTCGTACTAATAATGCCACTTATAATAAGGGCTGGGAAAATATTTTTCGATTTTAAATAAGCTGCGACAAAATAACCAAAAGGCATAAAAACTAAAATGTTGCCAACAACATTATAATAAAATAATTTACTACCAAATTCGTATTTTAAAATTTGAGCAAAAGGAATAATGTTATAACCTGAGCTATGATTTAATTCCACATTAGTTAATAGTTGAAACAATAAAAAGATATAAATAATCGCTAAAATATTAAAAAACTCTTTATAAAGGGATAATTTTTCCCGATGAGTTCGCCAATAAAAGAATCGTAAAGAAATCATAGTCACTAAAAAGATAATGATTACTGGCCAGTTATTATTAATTGTTGTTTTGATTAAATTCTTGATCACTACTATCAGTCCCTTCTATATTCATTGCATCGATTCTTTTCGGTGTACTTATAAGTTCATTTACGATAACGAATATTTCTAATTCCATTTTACTATCATTTAGGCTTTTTTTCAAAACTTTTTTATCAATTATCTCATCTTGGGCTTGAAGCTTGCGCTTTAAACTTTCTTCTGCCTTTAAAAGTCCCATATTTAAGGCTTCTTCTTCCGTATAATTTTGGCTTTGTTTTTGACTTTCCGCTTCTGTTTCTAACAATAATTTATAATCTAAAAAGGCTAACAATGTTTTATAACTACTCGTAAATGAGGTAAATCTTTCCCTTAAAAGTCTTGTTTTCGTACTATTATTTTGCCAAACTAAGTTATATTTCTTTTTACCCGTTAAAATATTTTCTTCATGCTGCAAAGGAATACTTACATTTACGGTATACCAAGTATGCGCATATACCTCGCCACTCGCACAAACCCTTGCCTTCTCTTCATTATTATAGGTAATTATGCCTTTAATTAAAACATCATCTTTTTTCACTAAATCATTGGGGTTTACTAAAGCCTCACCTTGAAAAACTTTTAAACTACTAATCGTTCCTTCTTTAGTAGCCACAATATCACATATTTCGGCATTTTCTTCCGTATTGGTAATAATTCGCTCTTCTACCCTAACATTTAAAATTAAACCCTCTATTTCAAATTCTAACCAATCTATTCTATCGGGATATTTATCCAAAATAGCCTTTTTAATTTTTTGCAATTCATCATAACTTTTTTTAAAAGATAAAGTTTTTATTCCAGCATCCGCTAGTTCATCTTTTAATAATTCTCTAATTTCCGCATTTTCATGACTAATATTTACTTTTATTATTAAATTATTTACTAATATTAATAAACCTATACCCAAGATAAAAGCTAAAACAAATTCCTTATATTTTAAAATAATATTTTTTAGATTAATTATACCTAAATCTTTAACTTTAATAAATTTATAACTTATTAAATATTTTTGTAATTTTTCATAAGTTTCTCGACTTACCTTTAAATAAATAGTTTTAGAATTATATCTAATATCTAAAATATCTAAATTAAAAGTTGCTATTTTATTTAAAAATTTATAATAATCGGGACATGCACATTTAATCCAAAGATAATGTTTATTCATATATCCAACCTATATTCTTAAGTTTTCCTTTAATTAACATCTCTTTAGGTAGAAGTTTTGCAATATATAAATCTTCTCCGGTTATTGTTATTTGAAAACCCATAAATCTTACAATTATCTTTTCTTTCGCCAAGGTAACTAAATCACAATAATTAAAAAAATAAATACTATTTTCATAAACGCTAATAAAATAATTTTTATCATATAAAAAATTAGTTAAATTATCTTTGACATGCATTGGTATCACCTAAATAATTGTATGCGTTAGAGAATTTAAACATTAATTAAAGAAAAAAGAACCGTATGGGTTCCTTTTTTCTTAAACACAGTAACTGCCAGAAATAGTTCGCCGAAGGGCACTACCAATTATTTGACCTAATTTCACAATGGTATTTACTGCTCTAGATAGTGCATTAATGAAAGTCGCAGTAATAGCACCTCCAGTTATTTGCATTAATTCATGATTATTTAATTTCATAATATTATTTCTCCTTCCTAACTATTGTGACATTTAATTGGGTTTTTAAAACCATCAATAATGCCCACGATTAAAAGACCTAAGCCTCCTAAAATATACCATAGGGTATTACTCCCACCATTAATTGTTTTAAGTTCGTTATTACTTAATTTCTCCATATTATCACTCCTTTATAAATTTAATAACTTTCTTATATATCTTTTCTTGATCATAGTAAAAATACAAATTTACAACACTATTTAAAGGATATTTTTTATTCACCTGTATTGTATAAATTTGGTAATTTATTTGACTGGTCGCATCATATTCCAGTTCACTTATAGATGTAATGGTATAAGAGATGCGCTTATTATTAATTTTTAGAACCGGCATTTTAGTAAATGTATCAGAGTTAGTAACCGGAACACTAACTAATAAATTTTCGCCATCACTTACGCCAATCAAATCCAAGCGTTCCCAAAGTGAATTTGAAGAAAGATAAACCGTAAGCGCAACTATTAATAAAAATATAATTACCATACTTACATGATTACGATAAGATAGATGCAATAATTTTTGATAAGAATTAACCATCGACAACCTTCGTTAAATTAATTACTTGATCAAATAAATCATCTTGGTTCTTATGCGTAATGTAAATAATGGTTTTATTTTTAAAATAGTTATTTATATTCGTAATTATTTGGCGTTCAAGCATCTCATCCACCTCACTTAATGGTTCATCTAAAATGAGAATTTTAGCCTCTTTAAGTAGAGCCCGTGCTAAAATGATTCGCTGCTTTTCTCCTCCCGAGATACTAGCATTTGCTTCACTTATAAAGGTATCATAACGAAAAGCCTTTTTATTAACTATTTCATCAACTAAACATATCTCATTTATTTTTTGCATTTTTTCATCCGTTATATTCCGACCTAAAGTCAAATTATTAAGAATAGTATCACTAAATATACCTTCATCTTGGGAAACATATAAAATATTTTCCCGAATGGTTTTTAAGGAATAATCTTTTAAGTTTTTATTACCAAGGGAAATTGTCCCTTCATAATTATTAAACTCTTTAATTAAGATTTTACACATGGTACTTTTCCCACAACCACTTTGACCTTTTAACATAACTTTACTGCCTTCTTTAATATCAAAGTCAATATTTTCTAAAGTTTTATTATAATCATTATAACTAAACTGCAGATTATGAACTTTGATATCTTGATGTTTCAGTTCGCCTCTTTTCCCAAGTTTTTCCGTAGGAATATTGATGAAATCACTAATCTTGGCAAAAGTTGCTTTAAAGAAATTAAACTTCGGCAGAATATCAATTAAATTCTTCACCGGATTTAAGAAAAATCCCATCAAAGAGTTAAAAGTAATTAAATTAGCAATTGAAAGTTTCTCATGCATAATCAAAATAATGCCAACTGTATTAACTACAAAAAAGCCAATTTCATTGATAGTATACTTGATATTTTCGCACCCATTTAAAAAACTATTTAACTTAAAACTATCATATAAGAATCCCGATAATTTTTCTTCCGTATTTTTTAAGGAATATGGTAAAACATTAAGATTTTTAATAGTTGTAAAATTCTTAATATTTTCCAGTAAGAAACTATCAAAATCTTCTTCTTTACTAATATTTTGATAAGCTTTTCTGTAAATAGCCTTAGTCGAAGCAAAACCAATAATAAAATAAATAATGACAATTAAGAAAAGAACTAAGAACATTTGGCCACTTATCATTATTAAAATTGGAATACTTAAAAATACTAACAAAAAGTCTAATAGAAAATTAACAAATATTTCACTAAAGAGAGTTTTAATATTATTAATTTCACTAACTCTTGATAGTACCTCGGCACTACTACGACTCGTGATACTTATAGAAGGGATTTTAAACAAATGATTTAAAAAATCGGATAACAGTAAAACATCAATATTTTTATTTAAGTGATTTTCGAGATAACTTCTTAAATAAGTAAAACTACATTTAAAAGCGGTAACAACGAAAAAGACTAAAATAATTAATTTCAAATAATCTAAGTAGGTATTGTCCCCTATAGCCTCGAGGCCTACTTTAAAATAGTAGCTCGCAATAATCGAGGTTATAGTTAAGAGAATACTTACAAAAACAATTTGAAAAAATAAGCGTTTTTGGTTCAAAATTATTTCGCCAAAAATTTGCCAAATACTTTTGCCAGCATCTAAGACCACAATTTTTTCTTTCGGATAGAACATTAATAAAATATTAGAAAAAATTTGGGCAAATTCCGCATGCTTCATCGTTACTTTCCCTTTAGCTGGATCCATAAGTACGACTTTAGTTTTAGTAACCTCATAAAGAACTACGAAATGATTAAGACCATTTTTATATTTTAAATGGGCAATCGCTGGTAAAAATATTTGCGAATCAAATAAGGAAGTAATTTTTACACCCTTGGTTTCAAAACCATATTTGCTCGCTGCATGTAAAAGATGATAAGCTGTCGTGCCATCTTTCGATGTATGCGTATCCAAACGCAGTTTTTCCGTCGGGACAAAACCATCATAATAGGAAATAATACTTGAAAGACAACACACGCCACAATCTTTTAAATCTCGTTGTTTTACAATAACCATTTTTTTCATTCTTTTTGCTCCCTTCACCTATATATATTAGCCTTTTAAAAGGCATTTCCTTTTTTGAAAATAAAATTTTCGCAAATTTTTTAATATTTATGAACTTGTCTCATATACTTAAGTAGAAATGCGGAGGAAAAATTATGATTAATAAACAAAATTTGTGGTTTGTAACTTTATTTTCCCTAATAATAGTCTTAGGTATTTATTATGTTTCCATGGATGATGATGCCTTATCAGCCCTGGCTAGTGACCCCGCGGGTGAAACAGTAGAAATAGATGAGGCCAGTTCTTTAGTTGCCCTTCGGGTTGCCGAAGATGAAGAAATGCTCCAAAAGGTGCAATCCTACCAAGATGTTTTATTAAATGAAGAAGCCACTTTAGAAGAAAAAAATGATGCTTATGATGCCCTTCAAGCTTTAAATAGCGCCAAAGGTGAAGTTGAAAAAATTGAAAAATTAATCACTGATACTTATAACTACGATTGTTTTGTTAAAATTGAAGGTGATAAAATAAATATTGTCGTGGAAGCCAAAGAACACAGCAGTGAAATTGCCAATAAAATAATTCGTTCTGTTCAAGCTTTATACGATAAACAAAAATATATTACGGTCAAATTTGAATCGTAATTTTTTTAACCTTTTAACCCGAATATTCATAAAATATTATGAAAGTATTTTATAAGAAAGGAATATTCATGAAAAAAGGTATATTAACGGAAAGAGAACAAGAAGTTTTTGATTTACTTGTTTTAAATAAATCGACGAAAGAAATTGCGGCATTTCTAGGAATAAGTGAAAAAACAGTTCGCAATCACATCTCTAATGCCATTCAAAAATTAGGTGTTAAAGGTCGAGCTCAAGCTGTTGTCGAACTTATCAAAATGGGTGAATTAACAATTTAAAAAAAGACTTCGTTCTTTTTTTTTGGCTTATAAATATAATTAACTAAAGGTGATTTTATGTTAAAAAAATCCGCTTTAAGACGGATAATTCTGGCTTCCCTAGCCTTAGTTATTCTTTTAATTATTTATTTTTTTCCCACCAATTCTAATCAAATTGAGTCTTCCTTAACTTATGTTGATCCGATCGAAATGCCTATTTTTTTAATAGATAACAATGATTATGTAGCCCGAACTACTATTGTTAAAAATAAAGAAGATGTTATGGATGTAATCCCTGAGGTAATTGATGCGCTAACTATAGGAGGCAGCAAATCAAGTTATATTCCCAATGATTTTAAAGCCTTAATCCCTAAGAATACCAAACTTCTAGATTTTAGTTTAACAGAAGGCTTATTAAAATTAAATTTTAGCAAAGAATTTTTAACAATAGAGGCCAAATACGAAGAAAAAATGCTGGAATCTTTAATCTATTCTCTAACGGAACTAAATGATGTTAAAAAAATAATGCTTTTTGTTGAAGGCAAACAATTAACACATTTACCCCACAGTAATAAAAAATTACCTAATACTTTAGATAAAGATTACGGCATAAATAAAATATATAACTTAGATTCAATTAAAGATACCTCTAAAACAACAATTTATTATTTAAGTAAAAGTAATGATTTATATTATTATGTACCAGTTACCGAAATAACTAATGATGCGACTGAACGCGTTGAGGTTATCATCAATAATTTAAAGTCTTTACCTACCTATCACACTAATTTAATTAGTTTTTTACAAGCATCGGCGAGTCTTCAAAATTACGAATTATTAGAAGATAGTATTTCCCTTAGTTTTAATAATTACCTTTTAGCTAACCTAAATGAAAAAGAAATTTTAGAAGAAGTTAAATATTCGATTGCTCTATCCCTTCGCGACACTTATAATATTAAAGAAGTAAGTTTTAATATTAATGACGAGTTAATAGAAACTGTTGCCCTCTAGTGAAAATCCACTTGATTTAAAACTTAATATCGTTTATAATTTATTTGATGTCCTCGTAGCTCAGCTGGATAGAGCAATCGCCTTCTAAGCGATCGGTCAGGTGTTCGAATCACCTCGGGGACAC
>CANQXV010000031.1 GCA_947627895.1 uncultured Bacilli bacterium | reverse complement strand
ATAAGAACTGGATAAACCAGTTCTTACCGTCCGCGATACCACGAACCCCAAGCAAATTAAATTGCTTTTGACATAATCAATATAACAAAATATTATATATTTGTCAATTGAACTATGTCTTTAAATAGTATATATAAAAATTGGTTGAAATATGCTATAAATTATTTTAAAAATAAAATGAATACTAAAATAGAAGAAGCATTAAAAGTATCAGAAGATATTTTGAATTATTTGAACTAGGCGCTATCCATGGAAGAGAAAATAATAGCTACAATTATCGAACAATTAGTCTCTAGGAATATGGAATATTTATATGATTTAGATAGAAAATGAAATTGCTAAAAAAAGACAAATAGTAGTCGATTCACCTTATCCTGAGGCCGCAAATGAAGCCTTAAAAGATTTAAAATTAATTATTGAAAAAGCGAGACTCAATGCTGGCCAAGAAAATCCTTTATTCTATTATGATAAAGTAAAGAATTTAATTTCTAGGAAATTGGTGGCAACAATTAGTATTCAAAACGCTACTGATTTTGCCAAATTTTGGAATATTGATTTAAAAACATTTGGTCCTGTAAGCGATGGATGTAGCTATGGACCGAAAAGGTTAAGACATAAAGAAGGGGGGAAAAATAATGAATAATATTAAAGCTAAAGTTTCTAAAAGAAAAACTCTTAAAGAACAAGATAAGGCGTTTGTTAAACAACAACCTAATTCAGATTTAATTGAAGTACTTAAAGAAGTAGAAGCTATGGAAAATGGAACTTTAAAGAAAAAAAGTTATAATAATGTCGAACAAATGGTTCAAGATATTTTAAAAGAAAATTAAATAAAATAGTCTTAGTTTAGGACTATTTTATTTTGCTTAAGACCTAATCTTAGTGTATAATTAATTAGTAAGTAGGTGGTAGTATAAAAATATGTTTAGGATGTGGGATTGTTTTACAAAATACTGATATAAAAAAGGATGGTTATACCCCTAGTTTAGATAATGATTATTGTGCTCGTTGTTTTAAAATTAAAAATTATGGTATTAAAATAAATCCTACAAAAGATATAAATAATAAAGATATTTTAGAAAAAATAAATAAAAAAAATAAATTTGTTTTGTTTTTAATAGATTTTTTAAATCTTTATGATGAAGTTATTAATACTTATAAAGCTATAAATAATAAAAAAATATTAGTTATAACTAAGTCTGATTTAATACCTAAAAATATAAAAAAAGATACTTTAATTAAGAAAATAAAAACTATTTATAAGATAGATGAAGATATAATTATAACTAGTAGTAAAACAAAAGAAAATATTAATGTTTTAAAAGAAATAATTATTAAGAATAAGAATGTATTAATATGTGGTTTTACTAATTCTGGTAAAAGTAGTTTAATTAATACTTTAGCAAATTCTACTTTAACAATTAGTAAAAATGCTAATACTACTTTAGATTTTTTAAAAATTAAAATGGATGAGGCTATAATTTATGATTCACCAGGGTTTATTTCCAAAAATTTTTATGATTCCTTGTTACCGAAAATGAAAATTAGACCGATATCTTATCAATTAAAAAATAAATATTATTTAAAAATAAATGATTGGTCTTGGCATTTTAGTCTTGATAATAATATTACTTTATATCTTGATAATACTTTTAATGTTGAAAAAAGAAAATTAATTACTGAATTTCCTAATAAAATAAAAGTTCCAAGTAATAGTGATGTTATTATTAAAGGTTTAGGTTTTATGTTAGTTAAAAAAGAATGTGTATTAACTACGAATATTGATTTAAAATATTTAGAGATAAGACCAACAATTGTTGGAGGCGAAAATGAGTAAAATTAAAGTTATGTCCGAGGTCATGGCTAATATGATTGCCGCGGGTGAGGTTATTGAAAAATGTGCCTCAGTTGTAAAAGAATTAGTTGAAAATGCGATTGATGCGGGAGCTAAAAATATCAAAGTTAATTTAGAGGCTGGAGGCATTAAAAAAATTGAGGTTATTGATGATGGGCAAGGGATGGATGAAGAAGATGCCATTTTAGCGTTTTCCCGTCATGCTACCAGTAAAATATATAAAGCGGATGATTTGTTTTTTGTGGAAACCTTGGGCTTTAGAGGTGAAGCTTTAGCCTCTATTGCAAGTGTCAGTGAGGTCGAACTGGAAACTTGCATGGGTGAGGTTGGAACCTACGTTCATCTAAAAGGTGGCGAGGTTTTAGAAACTAGAAAAAGCAGTGCCAGGAAGGGGACGATAATAACTATAACTAATCTTTTTTATAATACACCAGCCCGTCTTAAATATTTAAAGAGTGAGACTACTGAATTAAATAATAGTATTTCGTATATGGAACGTTTGTCTTTATCGCACCCCGATATTGCCTTTGGACTTACTAATAATGAAAAAACAATTTTAAAAACCAGTGGGGGTAATAATTTACTTAAAACAATTCATGAAATATATGGGCTTAATACCTCTTCTAATATGTTAGAAATAAAGGCTAGTAATGATGATTTTGAAATATCAGGTTATATTGCCAAACCTGCGGTTTTAAAGAAAAATCGTAATCATATGCATACTATCGTAAATGGTAGAATTGTGCGTAATAATGAAATAAATAGGGCCATAAATGATGCTTATAATACTTATAAACATGAAGGCTTTTATCCCGTTGTGGTAATTAATATTAATGTTGACCCAACCCTTGTGGATGTTAATATTCATCCTACCAAACAAGATATTAAAATGAGTAAGATTGATGAATTAACTCGCCTTTTATACGAAACAATTAAAGAGACTTTATATCAAAATTTACTTATCCCCGATGCTATCTTTGATGATGCTAAAAATAAAGACCAAGGCGAATTTGATGAGACTTTTGTTGCCGAACAATTACCTAACTTTATTACAAGTGATAAAAATTTAGAAGAAAATGAAGTGCCAGAGGTTAATCAATTAATATTAAATATTGGTTATGAAGAGGATAATGATGTTAATCTAGAATTTAAAAAGTTAAAACTATATCCCATTGGTCAAGTTCATAAAACTTATATTATTGCCCAAGATGAAACAAGCATGTA
The DNA here is from genome assembly GCA_947627895.1 of uncultured Bacilli bacterium. Taxonomy (GTDB): domain Bacteria; phylum Bacillota_I; class Bacilli_A; order RF39; family UBA660; genus Onthocola_B. The sequence continues at coordinate 11,339 of CANQXV010000031.1, read as the reverse complement.
TATCTTAGACCAACATGCCGTTCATGAACGCATAAACTATGAAATGATTACTAAAAAATTACAAGAACAAAAAACTTATACGACCCAAATGTTAGTTCCAATTACTATAGAACTTTCTGCCGCGGATTTTCGAACCTTTATGGAACGGGCGGATGTTTTAAAAGACTTAGGTTTTGAATTTGAAGAGTTTGGTATTAATACGATTATTATTAAAGCCCATCCTACTTGGTTAAAAGAAGGCAATGAAGAAGAAAGCATTAGAACGATAGTTGATCTCGTAATTACCAATGAGAAAAAATTTGATAAAACGAAATTTTTAGATAATATGGCGAAAATGATATCTTGTAAAATGAGTGTTAAAGCCAATGAAGATTTATCATTTGAAGAAATGGAAAAGCTACTTAATGATTTAGTTAAATGTGATAATCCTTATAACTGTTGTCATGGTAGACCATCAATTATGAAATATACAGCTTATGAACTTGAAAAAATGTTTCGGAGGGTGTTATAAATGGAGGTAAATCTTAATAATTTATATAATAAAGGAGTAATGAATCTAGATAATGACATTACATTTGATAATATTGATAGTTCTTTAATTAGAGATTTAAAAAATGTGCATATTAAAGGGTATCTTAAATATACTATTACCGAAGAAATAGAAATAGCATTAGATGTAAAAGGAATAATGGTTATTCCTGATGCCATAACTTTAGATGATTTAGAACATCCTTTTGCTTTTAATATTTCGGAAATTTTTGCCGAAAATGATGAAAATTATGCAAATTTTTTCAAAAATAACAAAAATACACTTGATATAAATGAAATTTTATGGGAAAATATTGTATTGGAAGTTCCTATTAGTTTAACTAAGAACCAAGGAGTTAGTTTACAAGGTGATGGTTGGCAATTAAAGGGAAATACCCAAGAATAATAAATGGATAATTTAAAGGTGGTGAAAACTTATGGCTGTTCCTTTTAGAAGAACAAGTAAAACGAAAAAAAGAATGCGTCGGACACATTTAAAGAAAACAGTTGGTGCTTTGACAACCTGCCCAAAATGTGGAGCAACTTTAAGACCACATAGAGCTTGTACTAAATGTGGATATTATAAAGGTGAAGAAGTTATCAAAGTAGAAGAAGAAAATTAATCAGTTTTATTATAAACTGATTTTTTATGGGGGAAAGGTAAATGGAAGAATTATATAAAGAAATAAATAATCCGGGATATGTTGCCGAATATCAAGGTATTGCTAGTAATACCAAAAATATCACTAAAGAATTTGCTCAAGCCGCAATTGAGGAAGTAAGTGATGTCGATGAGGCTTTAGCGTTAAGAGAATATCGTTATTTTATTTTTAATGTTTGGCCCATGATTATAGCAGATCATATATCCGAATTAAAAAGACATAGTTTAACTACACCAAAACTTAATATAAATCGCGAGTTATTTAAAGTCTTTGGAACTTGCAGACTATATGGTAATTTTCATAATGGGATAAATACCTCAGAAGCTACTCTTAGTCCTCTTTATATCTTAATAAAAACTAGATATTATTTTATGCCGCATTTATTAACACCAAGAGCAGCTGCTAGATTTACAATTTATGTTGGTAGATTTTTACAAGATTATGAAATAGGTTATGTTTATAATAATAACAATATAGAAGTAGGTAAAAATAATGATGCTAGTTTAGAAAATATATTTAAAGGTGTAAGTAATACTTATTTATATTTTGGTAATACATTAAAAAATGCTATTTATGCGGGATATTTAGAACAAGAACGATTTTTAACTTATGAAGAAGAAATTGGTGAGGTTGATTCTAAAGAAGAATTAGCCAAAGAAAAAGCCATTCTAGAAGAAATGGCAACTGATGTAATAAAAAGAAGAAAAATATTACCTAAAGATAAACAATAATTATGACAAAAATATAATTATTGTTTTTTTATCTGCTTAATTAAGGACGCTACTTATTTTTTATGGGGTTTTGGTTAGGTATAAAAACTTAATTAAAATGAGTAAGAGGTGAGTTAAGATGAAATTAGACTTTTCTTTGTAACTATTCAGACTTAAGCCAACAATAAAACAGAGCTATAACTATAATATTAAATAGCTCTTTTATTATTGAAATAATACTTCATTTCTAAATACTTTTTGAATAGTCTCAAATGGATTAATATCTCTTTTTTTAGATGTTTTGATAATACTTAATGCATTTACAAAGGCTTCAGCTCCATTTTTACTTCTGAATCCTCCTGATACCTTTGTTTTACTTTTGATGATTCTTAAATCTCTTTCACTCGTATTATTATCAAACCATATTTTAAAATCGTATATAAAGTATAAATGATTTTTCTTATATTTTTTTAATCTTCTGTATAGTTTATTTGCTTTTGTCTACTTTCCGTCAAATTGTGAGTTTTCCCTTGAATATATATATATATATATATAATAAAAGGGAGAACACAGGGTATTCGATGGAGGAAAAAGAATGAAAGAAGACCAAAATAAAAAAGAAAAAGTACAATATTATTAATGATAGAAGTATTAATATTATTAATAATAGTAGCGGGTGCTACTTATGCTTTCTTTATTGCTCAAACAACAGATGGACAAGCTTTCGTAATAAATACAAAAACAGGTTCAACAGATAATTTATCTGAAGTCTAGCACAGAAATAGCCTCAGGAAAAGGGACAAAGGTAAGTCCATATCGGTTATCTTGGGAAGGATAAGCTTAAGGGGAAGAATAAGTCACAGAGTGTTTCTTTAGACAATCGCTTGTCTACGAGATACTTTAAAAAACTATTTTACATAGTAAAAATTATTACTATGTAAAATAACATGTAAAATTTTAAAAAATAATGTAAATTATTGTTTTCAATAGTGTCTAATATTGGTAAAATGAATATGAAAGAAGGAGAGATTATGAAAAATAAAGTGTTTGGTTTAATAGCTCTAGCGGTTAGTTCATTTGGTTTAATAATGAATGCTAGTGCGGTTAAAATAATTGGTACCGGTGATGGTGCTGATGGAAGAATTGATTATGAAGGAAGTAATATTACTTTAGAGACTATTGATGCGGAGAAAAAAGAGTATAAGTTAGTATTAGCTGGAGCGGCTCAAGAAGATTTAATAATATTAGATGGTGAAACAGTTACTGTTGATTTGGCTGGTAATACTTGGACTAATAATAATGCTAAAGCATCAGCTTTTGATGTTCAAGCAGGTGCAACATTAATTATTACCGATAGTAAAACTGGTGGTAAAATTACTTATAGTGAAAGTTCAGAAAAGAATACTGTTGGAGATAAAAATTCTTATGCCCCATTAATTGCAAATGCGGGTACTGTTACCATCCAAGGTGGTATTATTGAGGTTAATAAAGGCGAATCAGGAGTATATGCCACAGGTATTTTAAATAAAGATAAAGCTAAATTAACTGTTAAAGATGGTCATATTGAAACAAAAGTTATTAATGCTTGGGGTATTACTAATGAAGGTGAGGCTTTTATTGAAGGTGGTACTTTTGTTCAAGGTAAAGATTTCTCAATTATTGATAATGCAAAAACTTTACATATAAGTGGTGGTAAATTTACTGTAACGCCAGGAGATACTCATAATTCTTTAATTACTAACGCTGATGAAGCAACGCCAGTATTAGAAATATCTGGTGGTGATTTTTCAGATACTAATATTAAAAAGTTATTTCATAAAAGTACGAAAGTTGAAGAAAATACAGATATTGTTTTAACTGGTGGTACTTATCCAATTGCTTTGAAAGAAGAAATTGAAAAATATATGGATAAAGAAAATTATGAAATAAATGAAGATGGTATGATTATAACGGATGCTGATTATACTAAATTAAATGCTGCTGTTGCTCTAGCGGAAGAAAAAATAAAAGAAAAAGAAAAATATACAGCAGAAAGTATTAAAGCTTTAGAAGAAGCATTAAAGGTTGCTAAAGAAGTAGCAAAGGATTTAAAAACTGATAAACAAAGTGATATTGATACTTTAGAAAAGAATTTAACTAATGCAATCAGTGGTTTAAAATTAATTGAAGAAGAAAATGATGAAGATGATAATGTTGTTGTCGCACCAGATGATCCAACCTTACCAGAAAACCCAGCAACCGGGGTATCACTTCCTTTAATTAGTATGATGGTTTTAGGAGTTACTGGTGTAGGTATTTACTTAGGTACCAAAAGTAAAAATAAATTTTATAGTCTATAAAAAATTTTAGAAGCAAAATAGGAAACGCTTATTTTGCTTTTTTGATGTTTAAAAAATAAATTGTTAAATTAGCAGTTATATATTGACAAGTGCTAAGCATAATATTATAATGATATTAGCACTGGATAAGTATTAGTGCTAATAGGAGGGTATATGGACGAAAGACAAAAGAACCTCTTAAAGGAAATAGTTGAAATATACATTAAAACGGTTAAACCAGTTGGTTCCAAAGCCTTATGTAATAAGTTTAAATGTTCATCGGCAACTATTCGTAATGAAATGGCTAAGTTAGAGGATTTAGGCTATTTGGAAAAAAATCATATTAGTAGTGGTCGAATTCCTAGTGAAAAAGGATATAAGTTTTATGTTGAACATTTAATGGAACCAGAAGAATTAAATGGCAAAGATATGCTAAAATTACAAACGATATTTGCCAATCAAGAACTGGAACTATCAGATGCTATAACCCAGTGTATGGAAATTATTAGCGATTTAACTAATTATACATCGATTGTTTTAGGTTCCTCATCAAAAGATAATATGTTATTACAAATAAATATTATTACAATTAGCCCAACCCAAGTAGTGGCCGTGGTTTGTACCGATAAAGGACATGTTGAGAATAAAACATTTACTTTAAAGGAAGGTACGGATTTAACGGAACTTACCAAGGTTAGTGAATTAATTAATAAAAGATTAGTAGGTACCCCAATTAATGAGGTAAGTGAAAGACTAGAGTTAGAAATAAAACCAATTATCAAAAAGCAAATTAAACAATATGAAACAATTTATAATATTTTCTATGATGCTTTTAATGATTTTGTTACTAATAATAGTAATGTTCATGTATCAGGTAGAGCTAAAATTTTTGAACAGCCGGAATATAATAATGTTGAAGAAATTAAAAGGCTCGCTAATAAATTAGAAGATATGTCTTTTATTAAAAGAATAGAAGCTAGTGATAATAATGATAATGAGATAAAAATATATATAGGTGAAGAAACCGAGTTTGATCCTAATGTCACAATTATTAGAAAGAAATATACCGTTAATGGGGAAGAAAAAACAATTGCGATTATTGGACCAAAGCGGATGGATTATCAAAGAATTGTTAGTTTACTTAATTATGTAGATGAAGAAATTGATAATAGAAAAGGAGAATAATGGAAAAAGAAAAAAAGAAAGTTAAAGAAGTAAAGAAAAAAAGTAGTGCCCCTAAAGTTAATAAGACGGAAGAAAGGTTAAAAAAAGAAAATGCGGAGTTAAATGCGAAAGTCTTAAGATTAAGTGCCGAACTCCAAAATATGCGCAAAAGACATGATGAAGAAATGGCTCGCGAATTAAAATATGAAGGTGAAGATTTAGTTGTAAAATTATTAACGATTGTCGATAATTTTGAAAGAGCAATTAACCTTGATGATAGTAATTTAGAAGATGAACTATCCAAATTCTTAGATGGTTTTAAAATGATATATGGCAATTTAAAAAATATCTTAGAAGGTATGGAAGTTAAGGAAATAGACTGCTTAAAACAAAAATTTGATCCAAGTACTATGGAAGCTGTATTAACAGCTCATGAAGAAAATATAGAACCAGGTATGGTCTTAGATGTTTTACAAAAAGGTTATATGTATAAAGATAAAGTTATAAGACATGCCATGGTTAGAGTAAGTGAATAAGAAAAGAAAGGAAATGATAAATTATGAGTAAAATTATAGGTATTGATTTAGGAACAACTAACTCATGTGTAGCTGTTCTAGAAGGTGGAGAACCTAAGGTTATTCCCAATCCCGAAGGTAATCGAACGACTCCATCTGTTGTAGCCTTTAAAGGCGACGAAGAATTGGTGGGAGAAGTTGCAAAAAGACAAGCCGTAACTAATGTTAAAAATACAATTTCTTCTATTAAAAGAAAAATGGGAACAAGTGAAAAAGTTGAAGCTAATGGTAAGAAATGGACACCAGAAGAAATTAGTGCGAAAATCTTAGCTAAATTAAAAAAGGATGCTGAATCCTATTTAGGTGAAAAAGTAACGAAAGCGGTTATTACCGTTCCCGCATACTTTAATGATGCTGAAAGACAAGCTACTAAAAATGCTGGTAAAATTGCTGGTTTAGAAGTTGAAAGAATTATTAATGAACCAACTGCTGCCGCTTTAGCATATGGCTTAGATAAACAAGATAAATTACAAACAATTTTAGTTTATGACTTAGGTGGTGGTACATTCGATGTATCTATCCTTGAATTAGGTGATGGAGTATTTGAAGTTAAAGCTACTAGTGGTAACAATCGTCTAGGGGGCGATGACTTTGATAAAAGAATATCTGATTATTTAGTTGAAGAATTCAAAAAAGAACATGGTGTGGATTTAAGTAATGATCCAATGGCGATGCAAAGAATTAAAGATGCAGCTGAAAAAGCCAAGAAAGATTTATCTGGTATGACTAATGCCCAAATTAGTTTACCATTTATTGCCCAATCTGATGAAGGCCCACTTCATATGGAAGTTACTTTATCCAAAGCTAAATTTGAAGACTTATGTCGGGATTTATTTGATTCAACTTTGGAACCTGTTCGTAAAGCTTTAAAAGATGCTAAATTAAAAACAAGTGATATTGATAAAGTTATCTTAGTTGGTGGTTCAACTCGTATTCCTTATATTCAAGAATTAGTTAAAAAGGAATTAGGTCAAGAACCAAATAAAGGGGTTAACCCTGATGAAGTTGTAGCCATGGGGGCTGCAATTCAAGGGGGCGTATTAACGGGTGAAGTCGATGATATTGTTTTACTAGATGTAACGCCTCTATCTTTAGGACTTGAAACATTAGGTAATATTATGACCGTTTTAATTCCAAGAAATACGACTATTCCAACTAGTAAGAGTCAAGTGTTCTCAACCGCTGCGGATAACCAACCAGCCGTAGATATTCATGTTTTACAAGGTGAAAGACAAATGGCCTCTGATAATAAAACACTTGGTAATTTCCAATTAACAAATATTCCACCAGCACCAAGAGGAGTACCTCAAATCGAAGTTACTTTTGATATTGATGCCAATGGTATTGTTAATGTTAAAGCTAAGGATTTAGGAACTAATAAAGAACAATCTATTACCATTACTTCAAGTACTAATTTGTCTGATGAAGAAATTGATAAGATGGTAAAAGAAGCTGAAGCTAATAAAGAAGCTGACGAAAAGAAAAAGGCGGAAGCAGAAGTTAGAAACAATGCCGATTCAATGATTTTTGCAACTGAAAAAGCCATAAGTGATTTAGGTGATAAAGTTGATGCTAAAGATAAAGAAAAAGCGGAAGAACTAATTGCTGAATTAAAGAAGGCTCTTGAAGGTAATGATACTGATGAAATTAAGAAAAAAACTGAAGATTTAAATAAAGTTGCTATGGATCTAGCTGCTAAAGTATATCAACAAGCATCTCAAGAAAATAAGAGCGCGGAAGAATCTAAAACCGGCGATGATAGCGAAAAAGTAGAAGACGCTACTTACGAAGAAAAATAATTTTATAAATAATAATATATAAGGAGAGAAAACTCTCCTTATATGTTGATTATAGGAGGATATAGATGAAAAGATGCGACTACAAGGAAAATCTTAAATGGGATACGAAGGCTCTATATAAAGATAGTAAAGCTTTTGAAGATGCTTATAAGGAATTACAAACGATGCTTGAAAAATATGAGTTTTATGAGGGACATATTTTAGACAGTGCTCAAAGTTTATATGAATTTTTAGAGTTCGATATGAAGTTTTCCCGAAATATGGAACAATTAATTGTTTATGCCCAACTTAAGAATGATGAAGATACTTCAAATAGTGAATTTCAAACTTTATATGGCCGAGTTATGGTTTTAGTTGAACAATATCATGTAAGATGTGCTTTTGTGGTACCCGAACTATTAAAAAGTAAGATAGAAGTTATTACAAAATATATCAAAGAAGAACCCCGTTTAAAAGAATATGAAAGAAGTTTAAAAGAAATATTTAAGTATCAAAAACATACTTTAAGTAGTAATGAAGAAAAGGTTTTATCAACTTTGACTGGGGCATTTATGTTTCCAAATGAAGTTTATTCACTTTTAACAGATACCGATTTAAAATTTGGTAAGGTTCGGGATGATACTGGTAAATTAGTTGAATTAACCGAAAAAAACTATCGTTTATTTAGTAAAAGTGATAACCGAAATGTTCGTAAAACTTCTTTTAAAAAGTTATATCAAACTTACGCTAATTTTAAAAATACTTATGCGGCTCTTTTAAGTAGCGAAGTTAAAAATAATAATAAACAAGCGACTTTAAGAAAATATCCTTCGGCTTTAAATGCTTCTCTTTATGCTTTTGATATTCCCGATGAAGTATATACCACTTTAATTAAGGAAGTAAGAGCGAATATTGCGCCTTTATCTCGTTATTGGAAACTAAAAAGGGAAGCTTTAGGTTTAGAAAAATTACATTTATATGATACTGGAGCATCTATTGTGAAAGACATTAAGAAAAAATATAGTGTGGAAGATGCTCAAAAATTAATTCAAGAATCATTATCTCTTTTAGGAGATAAATATGTAAGTGATATTAATAAAGCTTTCAAGGAACATTGGATTGATTTTTGCCCTAATGATGCCAAACGAAATGGGGGATATTGTACTTGTAGTTATAATGTTCATCCTTACATTTTATTAAGCTATAATGAAGATTTAGAAAATGTTTCGACTCTAATTCATGAATTAGGCCATGCGATGCATTATTATTATGCCCAAACTAATCAAAAGTATCAAGATTATGGTTATTCGATATTTGTAGCTGAGGTTGCGAGCCAAGTAAATCAAATTTTATTAAGTAAATATTTGATAAATAATACCAAAGATAAAGAAGAAAAGAAATATTTAATTGATGATTTAATTCAAGACTTTAAAGCAGCTGTATACCGGCAAACAATGTTCGCGGAATTTGAAAAAGAAATTCATGAATATGAAGCAAAAGGTGGCGTTCTTACTAATGAAGTTATGAATGATATGTATTATAAATTAAATAAACATTATTTTGGTAAGAATATTACCATCGATAAAGAAATTCAATATGAATGGATGCGAATACCACATTTTTATATGAATTTCTATGTTTATCAATATGCGACATCTTATATGGCAGCTATTAAAATTGCAATGGATATCTTAAATAAAAAAGATGGTATAGTAGAAAAATACTTAGAATTTTTAAGTTTAGGTTCAACGAAAGATCCAATAAGTTCCTTAAAAGTCGCGGGTGTTGATATGCTGGATGGTAAAACCATGAAAGAAGCATTCACATATTTTGATGATTTAGTAACGGGACTTGAAAGTTTAGAACAAGAAGGTGAAGATTAATGGATAAAAAAGATTATTATGAAGTTTTAGGGGTTAGCAAAAATGCCACCGATGAAGAAATAAAACGTGCTTTTAGAAAACTTGCTAAACAATATCACCCTGATGTAAATAAGGAACCAGGAGCCGCCGAAAAGTTTAAAGAAATAGGCGAAGCTTATGCCGTTCTATCTGATGCCAATAAAAGAAAACAATATGATCAATTTGGTCATGCTGCCTTCCAAAATGGTGGTGGCGCTGGAGCCGGTGGTTTTGGTGGCTTTGATATGGGCGATATTAACCTCGATGATATCTTAAATGATTTATTTGGAGGTGGTTTTGGCTTTGGTGGCTTTAGTGCTCGTGGTAGAAGTACAACGTCTAGAAGCCGTGGCCAAGATGAAAGAATCCTTTTAAATTTAACCTTTGAAGAAGCTGTCTTTGGCTGTGAAAAAGATATAAAATTAGATTTAGATGTCGTTTGTTCTAAATGTAATGGTAAAGGTGGTTTTAATGAAAAAACTTGTCCTACCTGTGGGGGGCGGGGCCAAGTTTTAGAACAACAACAAACAATATTCGGTTATATGCAAACCCAAAAAATATGTCCCGAATGTCGGGGAGCTGGTAAATCTTATGGAACGCCTTGTGATGAATGTCGGGGTAAAGGAATTGTTAGAAAAACTAAAACTTTTACTGTTACCATTCCTGAAGGTGTTGATGATGGTTATCAATTACGTTTAAGTGGTAAAGGTAATGCTTCTCGTAATGGCGGACCAAATGGTGATATTTACCTAGAATTTAAAATTAAAGACCATCCTTTATTTGAAAGAGATAATCAAGATATTTACCTACATGTTCCAACTACAATCGTAGAGGCTACCCTAGGCTGTAAAAAAGAAATTCCAACTTTAACGGGTAATGTTATTTTAGAAATTAAAGCTGGAACTCAAAATGGAACTAAATTAAAACTAAAAGGTAAAGGTATTAAAACACCAAATTCTTTAATGCGAGGTAATATGTATGCCATTATTGATGTTATAATTCCAAGTAAACTTGATCGTAAACAAAAAAGTTTATTAGAAGATTTAGCTAAAACCGAATTAGATAATTCTTCTGAATTTAAAGATTTTAAAAAATATTTATCTAAATAAAACTTAATATAAAAATAAAAATATAGGTATGAATCTCATTTCTTTGATTAAGAAATGAGATTTTTATATGAATAAGTTTACATCAAGGAACAGAAATTTCTTGACAATATATATATATATATAATTATACTTGAAAAATAAGGGATTCAAAAGGCATAAATACTTTTTGCAGTTTGATAAATAAGAGAAAACCTATGATTATGAAAAGCCGTATGCGGGAAAGCTGCACGTACGGATTTGTGAGGGTTGCACGGGGTAACCTGTGCTTCTACTCGATTATGGTAAAATGGGAAAAAAATAGAGATAGAGAGTAGAGGTAAATATTTTATGAAAAAGAATGAGACCAAAAGAAAAAATTTGATTTATTTAATCGTGGGTGTCTTAATCTTGCTTTTGGTCGTAGTAGGTGCAACCTACGCCTTCTTTCAAGCTCAAATTGGTGCAAAAAAAGATATTGATATAAGTGCTACAACCGGAACAACTGATGTCCTATCATTTAATAATGAAGATATTAATATTTCAACTGAAAATATAAAAGATGAAAATGATGCCGAAGATATTGTTATAAATGCTAATCAAAGTAATTTTGGACCA
>CANQXV010000030.1 GCA_947627895.1 uncultured Bacilli bacterium | reverse complement strand
TAATGTTTATTTTATCGTATCAGAAAATGATTTTCAATATACTCAAGGAACAGATACTCCAGAATTAATAATGGAGGTAACAGATCCAGAAAGTAATGTCATAAACTTAGAAAGTGATTTAAATATAGAAGGATTAAAATATCATACTGCTAATACGAAAGATGAATCAAAAGATGTAAGTGGATATGATATAACAAATAGAGTAGATACCTTTGCTATAGCAACAGATTACCCAATAGAAGTAAAAGAAGGAGATAGTGGTAAAAAGGAACAAACATGGAAAGTAAAAGTAACATTAGTAAACTTAAAAGAAGATCAAAGAGAAAATGAAGGAAAAGAATTAACAGGAGAGATACTAATAACAACAGATAAAGAAGAAGCATATGAACTAGCACATATTAAAACAGCCACAAGTGAAGTAACAAATGATAGTATAACGATAACCTTAGAAAAAGATAAAGGAAATAAAACAATATCTAAGTATTACTATGGAATAGAAGAAATAGGGGAAGTATCAGCTGTATCAATGGAAGATGTAAGCAATTGGGAAGAAGATGACGATGAAATTCATACATTTACTAAACTAAATGAAAATACAAATTATAAAATATATGCTTATGCCGTAGATGAATATGGATTTAAATCAAATGAATATGAAACAGAGGCAAACATAGCAACAGATAAATTACCAGAAGTAGGGAATGTAAGTCATAGTGAGGGTCCAGATAATATAACAGTAACAATAGATTCACCAAAAAGGGGAAGTAATGACATAGCAGAGTATGAATATCGGATAAAAGGAGGAACAGTAGAAGGACAAATAGATAAAACCGAAACATCACCAACTGAAACAACACATACCTTTACAGGATTAAGTGAACAAACCCAATATACAATAGAAATAAGGATAAAAGATAGTAAAGGATTATACTCAAATGTTAGCACATTAAGTATAACCACAGAAAAAATGCCTGCTCCAGTAGTAGCAATAAAAACAGTTGAAACAAGTGGAGAAAATGACTATAATGTAGGAAGTTGGACAAATAAAGATGTCAAAATATATTTAAGTAATACAACAAATAAAGAAGTAACATACCAATGTAATGTAAATAATACGGCTTGGAGTAATTGTGATTCTGTAATAACATTACAAACAACAGGGGAAAGTAATTATCAAATAAAGTTAATATACAAAGGAAAAGAATCTCAAGCACCAACAAGTTATAATATAAAAATAGATAAGATAGCTCCAAGCATAACGCCAGATATGGATACGCAGCTTCCAGAACTTTCGACTCATTATTTAAATATAAAAAATATAGGTATATCCGATGAAGGAGGAAGTAACTGGACAGGAACATATACAGTCCAATATAGAAAACAGACTGAAACAGATGGTCAATATCAAACCTTAGGTTCTGATTATAATGCTAGTACTAATAAGTTAGTGTTTCCAGAGGATGCAAATTATGTAATAAAAATAATAGCCTATGATAATGCTGGAAATATGGCATCAACTACGGTAAATATAAGTGCGTTTTGTTTTGCCGCGGGAACCAAAGTATTAACAGAATTTGGCTATAAAAATATAGAAGACATTAAGGTAGGCGACTTAGTATGGTCAATATCAGAAACAACCGGAGAAAAAGAATTAAAACGGGTATTAAATACCATTATTAGCGAAACATCAGAATTATATGAAATAAAAGTAGGCGATGAAATAATAAAAGTCACCCCAAGACATCAATTTTATGTAGTAGATAAAGGATGGGTAAGAGCATATAACTTACAAGAGGGAGATTATTTAGTTAGTGAAACTAATACATCAAGACAAAGAATAGAAGGAATAAAATATACAAAATTAGATAAACCAATCAAAGTATATAATTTAACAATTGAAGATAATCACAACTATTTAGTAAGTGGACATGAATTGCTTGTTCATAATACATCACTCAATCCGTCCGCCTGAAGATAATTAATAAGTTACTGCCGAAATATGATGATTTAAGAATACTTGCTATAATGTATTTGACTTTTAGCTGTTAAATTTATAATAATTTAATTATGTATTAATTATAAAATTGCACTTTTTATAGGTGCTTTTTAAGTTTATTGAGATTTATTATTAAAAAAATTTGCTTAGAATTTGATAAAAGTTTATAATTTAAATAGGTAATATACTAGAGGAGTAATAGAAATGAAGAAAAAAATAAATAGCAAACTAATAATAATTTTTATATTTTTAATATTAATAGAAAGTATGTTTACAATATTTACTACCAATATATGGGGTAATATTTTATTAAAAGTATTTTTTATATTTTTAATAGCTTTATTTATTGATTTTATTACTAATATATTTTCTCCTAAAGTAAATAAAATTATTTATAATATATTGATTAGTATTATTATGTTTTTAACTTTTAGTTATGCTATATACTATAAAATGTATGAAAATATTTTAACAATTCATACTTTATTTAATTCTTATAAAGCTATTACATTTATAAGTATTTTATTTAAAGAAATATTACAACATTGGTATATTCTTTTAATTATTGGAATATTACTAGGTTTATTTATTTATATTGAAAAATATATTAACTTTATAAAAATAGATAAGAAAAATATAGGAAAAGAATTAATAGGAATTATAAGTACTTATTTAGTTATCATTGTTTTAATATTATGTTTTCCTAATAATAAATTATATTCACCTCGTAACTTATATTTTAATATCAATAATAATACGGAAAATGTTAAACAATTTGGTTTACTTACTACTATAAGATTAGATATAGAAAGAAAAATATTTAATTTTAAAGAAAAAGGAATTAATTATAATAAAAATGGGGAAATAATTGATTCAGAAAAATATAATGTATTAAATGTAACTTTAAATAGTGATAATGAAGAAGTAAGAGAAATATATGATTATTTATTAAGTACCGAACCAAGCAATAAAAATGAATATACGGGGCTTTTTAAAGATAAAAATATTATTATTTTTATTGCTGAATCTTTTGGGAATATGGCGATAAGAAAAGATATTACACCAACATTATATAAAATGCAACAAGAAGGAATTAATTTTAGTAATTATTATGCTCCTTCATTTTCAGTAGGAACTTCTGATAGTGAATATACGCTTGATAATAGCCTACTTCCTGCGGATGGGGAATGGAGTATGGAAAGTGCTAATAATAATTATTTGTATTCGTATCCTAATATATTTGAAAAATTAGGTTATAATACTTATGCTTATCATGATTATAAATATGATTATTATGATCGTAATAAATATATTAGTAATATGGGATTTGATAGTTATTTAGCTTGTGGTAATGGCTTAGAAGAAAGAATGAATTGTTCGGCTATTCCAAGTGATTATGATATGGTTAAAGCATCGATGAGTGATTATATAAATGATGATAAGTTTATTGCTTATTATGTAACTATAAGTGGACATCGAGATTATGATGATAACAATAATATTGTTAAAAAGAATTGGAATCAAGTTAAAGATTTAAATTATTCAAGGAATGCTAGAGCTTATTTAGCAAGTCAAATTGAACTTGATAAAGCTTTAGAAGAAGTAATAAAGACTTTAAAAGAAAATGATCGGTTAAAAGATACGATAATTGTTTTAACAGGGGATCATTATCCGCCGGGAATAACTTATAATGAAATGCAAGAAATAAGTAGTTATAAACTTGATGCTACTTTTGAAAAATATCGGATGCCATTTATTATTTATAATAGTGAAATAGAACATATTGATAATAAAAAATATTGTAGTTCTTTAGATGCTTTTCCAACATTATTAAATTTATTAGGTGTTGATTATGATTCAAGGTTGTTGATGGGAAGAGATATTTTTTCCGATAGTAAAGATTTAGTAATTTTTTCCGATCGCAGTTTTATAACTGATAAAGGACGATATAATGAACTCGCGGAATCTTATGCGGGTCAAGAAGTAGATACTAATTATTTAGAAAATATTAAAAATACTATTTATCTTAAATATCGCTATTCGCGTTTAATACTAGAAAATGATTTTTATAAATATTTAAGTTTTTCATAAAAGAGCCTATATAATGGCGCTTTTTTCTTGTCTAAATTTTAAATATAAGATATAATTTTACTAGGTGATTTAAGTATGAAATTGACAATGGATGATTTAGTTAATTATTGCAAACAATATGGTTTTATTTATCAAGGTAGTGAAATATATAATGGCCTTGCAAATTCTTGGGACTATGGTCCTTTAGGAACTAATTTAAAAGAAAATATCAGAAATGCTTGGAAAAAGAAATTTATTCAAGAAAATCCATATAATGTTGGTTTAGATGCGGCAATTATTATGAATCCCGATGTGTGGGTAGCATCAGGTCATGTGGCTTCATTCGCCGATCCTTTAATTGATTGCAAAAGATGTAAAGCAAGACACCGGGCTGATAAATTAATTGAAGATTTTACAAAGGGTAAAGAAACTGGTGATGGTTGGGACAATGAAAAATTAGAAAATTATATTAAAGAAAATAATATTAAATGTCCAACCTGTGGAGCTTGTGATTTTACGCCAATAAGAAAATTCAATTTATTATTTGAAACTTCAATTGGGGTTACAGAAGATACTAAAAATACCGTATATCTAAGAGGAGAAACGGCGCAAGGAATTTTTGTAAATTTTAAAAATGTCGAACGGAGTATGCGCCTTAAACTACCATTTGGAATTGCCCAAACTGGTAAGGCTTTTCGGAATGAAATAACCCCGGGTAACTTTATTTTCCGTCTTCGGGAATTTGAACAAATGGAACTAGAATTTTTCTGTAAACCTGGAACTGATTTAGAATGGCATGGTTATTGGAAAAGTTTCTGTTTAGACTTTTTAAAAAGTTTAGGTTTAAAGAATGAAAATTTAAGATATCGGGATCATTCCAAAGAAGAACTTTCTTTTTATAGTAAAGCGACAACTGATATTGAATATTTATATCCCATTGGTTGGGGTGAACTTTGGGGAATAGCTGATCGAACTGACTATGACCTAACAGTTCATCAAAATAAAAGTGGTGCTGATTTAAGATATTTAGACCCTGAAACTAATGAAAAATATATTCCTTATGTAGTTGAACCTTCGGTTGGTTTAGACCGTCTTATTCTAGCCGTTTTATCTGATGCTTATACCGTGGAAAAGGGTGAAAAAGAAGACCGCCTAGTTTTAAAAATTTTACCAGCTTTAGCCCCTTATAAAGTAACAATTTTACCATTAATTAAGAAAAATCATGCGGCGAAAGCTAACGATATTTATGCCCAACTTTGTAAGTATTTCGCTTGTAGCTATGATGAAGCTGGTTCAATTGGTAAAAGATATCGCCGCAGTGATGCCATTGGAACACCTCTCGCAATAACTATTGATGATGAAACGCTAAATAATGATACTGTTACGGTTAGAGATAGGGATACCATGGAACAAGTTACAATTAAGATATCCGAATTAGTAGATTATATTAATAAAAGAATCGAATTTTAAAAAAGCGTATTGCTAAAAGTAGTAATATTTGATAAAATGGGTTAGTAGACTAGGAGGTAATTAATATGGCCTTTAAAAGTATAAAAAAGATTTTTGCTTATGATGGTGATGATGATAATTTAACGGGTGGCGAAGACGAATATTACAATATTTCAACGGAAAATGCCCTTAAAGAAGCTGATAAATCGGGCAATAATATGATTTTATTAGAACCCCGGGCTTATTCCGAATCGCAACAAATTGCCGATCATTTAAAAAATAGAAATAGTGTGGTTGTTAATTTAAAGCGTGTTACATCTGATCAAGCTAAACGCATTATTGATTTTTTAAGCGGCGTTATTTATGCCATTGGTGGTTCAATGCAAAAAATAGGGGTTGGTATTTATTTATGTACCCCTAAAAATGTTAATGTTCAAGGTAAAATAACGGAAGATAGTGATAAACGAAATAAAAATAATACTAATAATGAAGATTTAGAATGGTAGTGTGGCTTTATGGTAAATAAATTTAGTACTAGTATTCAAGGTTATAATAAGCAGGAGGTCAATGCTTTCGTTAACGAAGTTGTAACGGAATATGATAGTATGCTTAAAAAACTTAAAGATAGTTGCGAAATGATTGAAACCATGAAAGCTGAAGTAAAAAGATATAAAGAAATAGAAGCTACTTTAAATCGGACAATATTAGTCGCGGAAGAATCAACAAGTACGATTAAAAGAGCTGCTTATGAAGAATCAAAATATATAATTGAAGAGGCTAAAAGAAATGCGACTAAAGTCGTTAATAATGCGCTTAGGAAAGCAGAAAAAATTGAAGAAGATGCAGAAAGTCTAAGACGCAAAGTTTCCGTTTATAAACGACGCTTTAAAGCATTACTTGAAAGTCAAATGGATGAAATAGAAGAATTTGATGAAAGAATGTAAGAAATAAGTAGTTATTTCTTTTTCTTTTAAAAAGGTGACTAGGATGAGTAAAAGAAGAGTTATTTTAAGTTACATTTTGGGCATTTTAATTATTATTGTAATTGTTTTAATGGCTATAAAACCTTTAGTTTTAAAAAGTTTAACAAGTGATACTATGGAAACTAAAAAAATAGAAGAAGATGAAGTAAACTTAAGTCCTGAGGTAATTAATAGTATCACCGATAATAAAGGAAGTATTACTTTAGGCCTTAATCCTTTAATGGAAGGGGAAGGCATTACTATTGATAGTAATAATGTAATTACCATTTTATATGGGGGAACCTATGATATAAGTGGTAATTTACCATATGGCAAAATTATTATTACATCGCCGAATGATGTAACCCTTAATTTAAATAATGTAACTATTAATGCATCTTCAGCAATTGCTATCGAAGCTACCAAAGAAATTACTTTAAATATTAATATGTTTGGACAAAATAATCTTACTAGTAGTGGTAGTAGTGTTTTACAAACTCCAGGGGATGTAATTATCGATGGTGATGGGGAAATGCTTATTACGAATAGTAAAGCATCAGGCATAATTAGTAATAATTTAGAGGTCAATAATGGCACTTTATTTATTAATACTTATCTTGATATTTGCCATAATATTCAAATTAATGGGGGCGTAGTAGGAGCTTTTACCAATAGTAAAACTTTACCTAATATAGCTGCTGGTGAAAGTCATGTTATTGCTCTTAATTTAGAAAATGCCCTTAGTGATATGGATGAATTACAACTTTTAAATGCCGAAACTAATGAAGTTATTTATAGTTTTAAGCCTGTTTTTGTCGTCCAAAGTGGTATTATAAGTAGTCCAAATATAACGTTTTCTTCATATTATATAACTAAAAATAATAGTTATGGTACCGAAAGACTTCAAATAAATAATCAAGAAATATTAGAAATTAGCGAAAGTGTCAACATTTTTGGTTAAATTGTTGCAAAATCTGTTTACAACGAATAATTAATATAGTATAATTTATTTACGCGACTTGATAAAAAATGCTTGCAAAAACCCAGATAATATTATAAAATTAAAGAGGTTTTTGTGGTAATGGGCTTGTAGCTCAGCTGGTTAGAGCGCACGCCTGATAAGCGTGAGGTCGGAGGTTCAAGTCCCCCCAGGCCCACCATTACGGCCCGTTGGTGAAGTGGTTAAACACACATGCCTTTCACGCATGCATACATGGGTTCAAATCCCGTACGGGTCACCAATTTTTATAATTAATCCCTGTAAAGGGGTTTTTTATTTGTGTAGCTATTTTTCAATTGCTACATAATAAAAAAGGACTCATGGAAGAGCCCCTTAACAGCGAATAGACTAATATGTTCATCGAATAATGTTCCTCACAATGCGGTCAATTATAACTTGTGATATTACTTATCACATATTTATTAGAAAATCAAAATAGTTTGATTTTCAGCTGACTGAATTTTTTTAATAACTATTTACATCCCATTATTTATATTGTAATATTGAAACATAAATAAAGGAGGTAATACCATGACTCATCACATGCGACTTGTTAATTTTGCTTATGAAGCTATAAAAAATAAAACCAAAGATATTGAAGTAAGATTAAATGATGAAAAAAGACAATTAATTAAAGTTGGCGATATTATTGAATTTGAACATTTAGATACTAAAGAAATAATGAAGGTTGAAGTTACTAATCTTTATCATTTTAAGACTTTTGAAGAATTATTTAGCTTTTTTCCTAATAATAGGTTAGGCTTAGCTAAAGATGATACTTATAAAACTATGGATAATTTCTATACGAAGGAAGAACAAGAAAAGTATGGAGCTTTAGGTATTGAAATAAAAGAAATTTAGCCATTAAAAAAATCCTTGATTTAAGGATTTTGTTTTTTTATTGGCGGAGCAGGAGAGATTTGAACTCTCGCACCAGTTTCCCGGTCTACACCCTTAGCAGGGGCGCCTCTTCAACCACTTGAGTACTACTCCATAACCAAGTTACTCTATAATTTTAATATAAAAGTAACTTAATGTCAAACAATTAATCGGCAAGAACTAAATTTCTAATATCGTCAATAAATCTTTGCATAATAACGATATAATTATCTTCTGCGGGTTTATTCGTCATGGTATCAATATTTATTTCTTTAACACTATGATCACTAATGATTTTGGAAACTGCTTCACTTTTTTGACCATCACTAACTATTATTCCTTCATAGGTCTTATTTTTATACCCATTTTCAACTGTATTAATAACACCATCATTGATAGTATCATCATCTAGGGAAATAATATTAAAACCATAATTAGTTAAGAAATTAAAGACATCATCAGTCACAACTAAAGTATTATGACCTTTTTCTTTGGCTTCTTTACCGATAGTTCTAAGATCTGCATCCATTAGCGAAATCGTTTCAGCGAAGGTATTGTATTTTTCATTGATAGCATCAATTATAGTCCTGGATTTTAAATATTGATTTAAATTATCTTTAATGTTTTTGGCAAGCATTAAATAGTTATTAGGGCTTAACCATAGTTCTTCTAAACCATAGGTGTAGGTAAGACCATAAGAAACATCAATTATTAATAACGAATTATTTTTATTAATTAAGTTTTTGGCAATATTTTTTTCATTACTTAAACCATTATAGATAAATAAATCACTCTTGGAATATTCATTTATTTGTTTTTCCGTTAATTCATAACTATAAACATCAGCGTCCGCGGGATATATACTTTCAATTTGACCATATTCGCCGTACAAAGTTTCCATTAAAAATTCAATAGGGTAAGTTGTCGTATAAATTGTTGCATCTTCCAAATCATCTTTAAAAAGACTGCAGCCACTTAAAGTAATAAGGGCTAAAAACATCAATATAATTTTTTTCATTTTTCATTTTCCTCCAATTCGGGGACTTCATCAAGGCCCAAGCCACCGTGAGGTCGACACCGTTCAATCCTTTTTATTCCTAATTTTATGCCTTTAATTACGCCATATTTTTCAATTGCTTCACACATATATTCACTACATGTGGGTTGAAAACGACACATTTTATGACTAGTTAAAGGTAATATTTGATATCCTCTTATTAAATATATCAGAATGGTTTTCATAAAATTACCACCTTTTTCAATTTTACTATATATTTTCCTTTTTGTAAATTGACATAAGTAAAATTATGAGTATAATAAGGAACCGGAAATTTTAAAAAAAGGAAAAGGAAACTATGCGAACAAAAAGGGAAGAAAAAATAAATAAAAGACTAGCATACTATGATGAAATCTTAGAAAGATGGTACGATAGTATTATATTTACACCTATGCTAGATTCTAAAGGTATTAAAAAATTTTTAAGAAAATACTATCAAGAAACAGATGCTAAAAAACGGAAAAAAATAAAAGAAGATCTTATCATGGGAACACTGCCATATGTTTATCATTTTATTAAGAAAAGCGGTTTAAATAAAATGTTATGTAGTTATTATGATATGGAAGATATTATTCAAGCTACTTGTGAAGCCTGGATTAATTTTATATTTAATCCCAGTATTTATAGGACGCATACATCTTATAGCATTCCTACTTTATTAAGACAAAATTTAGGTAGTTTCTTTTTTCAAATATTATCTAATTTACATGGCACTAAAATAAATGGTTTAAAAATGGCTGGTAATATGGGCTTATGTTTTAGTCAAATTGATTTAGGTAATCTTTATCTTTTATATTTAAAATATACTAAGGATGTAATTTCCCATTCCGAGTTTTGTACTATGGCTTTATCTTTAGGTTATGTACCATCTAAAGAAGTGTTAATGGAAGTTGAAAAGTATTTAGCCCCCATATCAAGAAAAGTAATTATTAGTTCAGATATTACCAAGGAAGAAATTCATAACATCATTTTCTTTTTAATGTATACTAATTACCTTTTTTATCCTGGAACTTTAAAAAATAGGGATTTAGAAGATATTATTAGTACCGAAGATTATTGTGAATATTTAAAATCTTCTTTAACTAACCGGGAAAAAACAATTATTCGAGATGTATACTATTTAGGTTGGACAGATAGGGCTTTAGAAGAAAGGTATCATGTTAGTAATCAAACTATTGGTTTTGTTAAAAGACGAGCCTTAACGAAAATGCGGAAAGTAGGAGGCCAAAATCTAGATTAGATAATCTAGACTTTTTTTTAGAAATTTAGTACAATAATTAAAGAATGGATATGATAAGGATGAATGAAATATTAGCCAAAATGAATATTAAACTTAAAAATACGGAATTACTTAAAACGGCCTTAACGCATAGTAGTTATGCCAATGAACATGAACATGTCCATAATTATGAACGCTTAGAGTTTTTAGGTGATGCCGTATTAGAACTAGTAACTAGTGCTTATTTTTATAATCATACCAATCTAAAAGAAGGGGATATGACTAAACTTCGGGCTAATTTCGTCTGTGAACATGCCCTAGCAACTTATGCCAAAGATTTAGGCATTGATAAAGAAATTTTGGTAGGTGAAGGTCAAAAACATAATTTAAATGATACGATTATCGCCGATGTTTTTGAGGCTATCATTGGGGCTATCTATCTTGACCAAGGTTTTAAAGTTGCTCAAAAATATATTGAGACAATTGTCGTTCCTTATATAAAAGAAAACTCCGATTTTAATACCGATTATAAAACCAAATTACAAGAATATGTTCAAATGGGGAAAAAATCTTTAGTTTATGAAGTAACTAAAGAATATGGGGAAGCCCACGATAAAACTTTTGAAGTGGTTGTTAAAATTGATAATATTATTTATGGCCGGGGTATCGGTAAAAGTAAAAGAGAAGCTGAACAAAAAGCAGCATATGACGCTTATCAAAAAAGTGCATCTTGAGGTAGCCTATGTATTTAAAGAGTATAAGAGCGCAAGGATTTAAATCTTTTGCGGATAAAATTGATTTAGAAATAAATCCGGGGATAACAGGTATAGTTGGTCCCAATGGGAGTGGTAAAAGTAATATTGTTGATGCCGTGCGTTGGGTTTTAGGTGAACAATCCGTGAAATCCCTTCGTTCGAGCATGATGAGCGATGTTATTTTTAATGGTTCGGCTTCCAGAGAAGCCTTAAAAAGGGCCTATGTAGCTTTAGTTTTTGATAATAGTGATCATTATTTAAATAGTGATTTTAAAGAAATTGAAGTCAAAAGAGTAGTTTATCAAACCGGTGAAAATGAATATTACTTAAATAATACAAGAGTCCGTCTTAAAGATATAACCGACCTTTTTATTGAAAGTGGGGCCGGCGCGGGAGCTTTTAATATTATTTCCCAAGGTAATGTAACAGATATCGTTAATAGCAAAAGTACGGACCGCCGCGTTATTTTTGAAGCCGCTGCCCGGGTTTTAAAATACAAACGCCGGAAGGAAGAATCCATCCGGAAACTCGAAAAAACGGAAGAAAACTTGCTTCGACTTAATTTAGTCATTGAAGAACTTAAGACGACAATTAAACCTTTAGAAAAACAAAGTAAAAAAGCGGAACAATATCTAACTATTAAAAAAGAGTTAGAAAGTATGGATATTGCTTTAATTTGTCAAGATATAACAAAATTAAATGAGGATTATCAAACGCTGCAAAAAGAAATTGAGGTCTTAAAAACAAGTATTGAAAATAAACAAGACCACACTTTAGAAGTGAGTCTCGAAAAAATGAAGACGCAAAATTTAACTTTGGAAGATAAATTAAATACATCTCGGGAAAAACTATTAGAATTAACAAAGAAGTTAAGTAACTTAAATAATGAAAAACAACTAACGATTGAACGTCAAAAATATAGTGTTGATAAAACTAAATTAGATGAAAATTTAATTAATTTAAAAACCGAAATCTTAAATTTAGAAAAAGAAAAAGAACTACAAATTGAAGCTTTAAAAAGAAATGAATCAGCTTTAAACACCAATAAAGAAAAGGGGGAAGAAGTAAGTAACGAACTTTTAAAATTAAAAGTAAAACGCAATGCTTGTCAAACTTCTTTAGTTAATAAAAATCAAGAATTATTTATTTATCAAAATAAGATTGAAGTATTAGAAAATAATATTTTAAATGATGCCTCATCACCAGCATCCGTAAAAAGTGTTTTAAATAATCCCCGGCTTAAAGGAATTCATAGCTCTTTAGGTAAATTAATTTCGGTGGAAGATAAATATTTGGTAGCTTTAGATACGGCTTTAGGAACCAGCAAAAATAATATTGTTACAGATGATGAAGAAGCGGCCATTGAAGCTATCAATTATTTAAAGAGTCAAAAAATTGGTCGGGCAACCTTTTTACCACTTAATATTATAAAGGGCCGTTTTGTAAATAGTGAGACCCTAGATGCTATTAAAAACATCAAAGGATATCTTGGAACTATGTTAGATTATGTTAAATATGATAGTATTTATCATGATGTAGTAGCCAATGCTTTAGGCAATGTTTTACTAGTAACAGATGCTAAATGTTTAACTAATGTCGGTAAACTTACGGGCCATAAATTAAAAATAGTTTCTTTAGAAGGAGAACTAGCGAGTGTCGGTGGAGCTATAACCGGTGGTTTATCTAAAAGTAGTAATTTAATTTATGAAAAAAATGAATTACAAAAATTAAAACAAGGCGTAAATACAATTAATATTGATATTACTTCTTTAAATAATGATTTAAAAGATGTTCAAAAGCAAATATTATCTTTGGAAGAACAAGAACAAAATTTACTTAAAGAAGCTATTGTTTTAGAAGAAGAAGTAAATAATAAAAATAAAGTTTTAAATGGTATTAATGAAAACTTAAAACTTAAACAAAATGAATTAGAGGGTTTATCTAATTTAAAAGAAGATAAAGTTAATGATAAAATCATGGTTTTATTGGAAGAAATTAATATCTTAGAAAAAGATAAAGAATTATTAGAAATTGAAATTGATGATTATACTAGTGAAAAAAATAATCATCAAGAAGAAATTAATATTTTAGAAAAACAAATTAGAGATAATAATACGTTAATTAATAATAAATTAAATGATTTAAAAAATAAAGAAGTATTATTAGGTAAAACAGAAGTAAAACTTGATAATTTATTAGTAAGTTTAAATAATGATTATAATTTAACTTATGAATATGCTAGTGTAAATTATAGTTTGGAAATTGATGCTTTTGTTGCTCAAGAAAGAGTTGCTAATTTAAAAAAAGAATTAGCGAAATTAGGTGAGGTAAATACGGGTTCGATCGCGGAATTTGAACGGCTTAATACGAGATTTCAATTTTTAACTACCCAAAGAGATGATTTAGAAAAATCAAGTAGTGAGCTAAAAGACATCATTACCGAAATGGATGAGGTCATGAAAGAAAAATTCCAAACTACTTTTGGCGAGATAAGAACCGAATTTAAAAGAATATTTAAACTTATGTTTAAAGGTGGAGAAGGGGAATTAAAACTAAGTGATCCTGATGATTTACTTAATACCGGAATTGATATTATTGCAATTCCACCAGGTAAAAAAATAGCATCTCCGATGTCCCTAAGTGGAGGCGAAAAAGCCTTAACGGCCATTTGTTTATTATTTGCTATTTTAGAGGTTCATCCATCTCCATTTATTATTTTGGATGAAGCGGAAGCCGCTTTGGATGAGGCTAATGTCGATATGTTTGGTAAATATTTAAATGCGGAAAAAGATAAAAGTCAATTTATCGTTATTACCCATAAAAAAAGAATGATGGAATATGCCGATATCTTATATGGGATAACCATGCAAGAATCGGGAGTTTCCAAAATAGTTAGTACTAAGTTAGAAAACTAAAAAAGGAGTCGTTTACCAAAAACGATTCCTTTTATAATTCCCGCATATATTCTTTATCTTTAAACTTCATTTGATATTCCGTTCTCGGACTTATAATCTCACTATGTTCTAAATCTAAGG
>CANQXV010000029.1 GCA_947627895.1 uncultured Bacilli bacterium | reverse complement strand
ATATAGAAGGTAGGTAATGAAAAAATGGATAAGAAAAACACAATTTTATTGACAGTGATTGCGGTAGCAACACTACTTGTTGCGGTAGTAGGAGCAACGTTTGCATTCTTCACTGCCCAAAATAACGGAAGTACGGATACAAAAGTAGAAGTAAAAACCGAAACAACAGACTCGCTACTTTTTGGCTCTGCTGATCCGCTTTACATAATTGCAAACCAAGTTAATTTTGCAGATGTAAGTGGCGGTGGCATTGAAGAAAATTTTGGTTCACAAAAAGCAGTATCAACAAGTGAAATTAAATTTACGAGAGGAGCTAATTCTAGTCAAAAATATTGCTATACTGCTAAATTAACAGTCGATAGTAGTAATGGCAATAATTTTGTATATGCCCCAGAAGAAACTAATTTTAATGAAGACCAAGATGGAAGAAACGCAGAATTTAAAAGAAATCATGCTCCAGAATTATTATTGAAAGTGACAAAGAAAACCGTAAAAACAGGGACAGATAGTGGAAGTTCAGAGATAATATACGAAAAACCACTTGGGGCTGCAAGTGCTGCTGATTGCTCTGATGATAGTTCAGCAAAAGCCACATGTATTTATCATGGACATTTAACGCAACAAAGACGAGTATGTACCCAAAATAATACAGAATATAAAGATAGTGATGAAGTACATAGCATTGATGATGTTAAAGAAATTCAATATTCAGGTTGTGCTGATAATGTGCCACTTGAAGGCTATGATATTACAGTTTTAGGCAATAAAAATGATAATAATTTATCTATATCTGAAATAAGTTTTCCTACAGAAGATGGTGGAGCTAATTTAAAACATGAATTAACTGCTTCTGATGAAAACTCTACTATTACTGATACTTGGACTGCTGAATTAGTTTTTGTAAACTATAATTGGGATCAACAATATAATGCTAGTACTACTGATATAACAAAAAAATTTATTGCAAAATGGGAATTTGCAACAGTAGATTGTAATCCTTAAGCATAAATCATGGTATATTAATTTTTAAAATTTAATATATAGAAAAAGTTTTCTGTCCATTGGCTACGTAAAGTAGCCACTTTTTCGTTTTTATAATTGACTTTTAAATTTTTTTTTGTTAATCTTATACTAGAGGAGGAGAAAAAGTAAAAAAAATGGACAGAAAAAACACAATTTTATTAACGGTGATCGCAGTTGCGACACTATTGGTGGCTGTAGTGGGGGCTACATTTGCGTACTTTACCGCTCAAAATGGAAAAGCTGCTACTGCTGATATGCAAGTAACAACAGAAACTACAAATACAGCAAGTCTTAGTAATTTTAATGACTTTGTTATTGATGCTAATCAAGCAAATTTTGCAAATCTAGGAAGTGCAGAAGTACCAAATTATGTTGGTTCTCAAAGAGCTGAATCTACTGGTAGTATTAGTTTTACTGCAGGTAGTGGAGCGCAAGGAACAGAGTCTTATTGTTATACTGTAAAGTTAAATATCGAATATGATACGTTCGGATATTCTTTACCACAAACATTTGGACAAGAACATAATCAATATTATCCTGAAATAGTTTTAAATCTTTGGAAAGCAGCCGCTGATTCAAATCCTAAAAATGAAAGCCCGACATATGTAGAATATACTGGCGAAACTGTGAGCAGTGTTGATTATTATGAATCTATTTTATCTTCAACAAAAATTTGCAAAAACACTGGTAATCCTAGTGAAAACTATGCTGTTGATGGTGAATGTTCTGATGGCCCAATTTCTGGATTTGATATTACTGGTATGGGTAATTCTGCAGCAAGAGAAGGGATTACGTTAAATACAAAACTTCAAAATACTAAGTCTTTAGATATTCCAGTGTTGAGTGGCAATTTACAAGGTACTACTGGTAATACAGTTCACAAAATTGATGCATTGGCTTCTAAAAGTTCAACTGACTACTGGAAAGCTTCTATCACTTTTGTAAACTACAAAGATGCAGATATTTATGATTCCGCTAGTCAAGGACAATTTGCTGAAGGTAGTGGCAAAGCGAATCAAAATGCTAATGCTGGTCAAAGTAATAATGAAAGCCATGGCTTAAAAGCACAACTAATATTTACCCCAGTTGATTGCACTACTGGAGAAGCTGCTGGTGAAGATTAAAAACACATTAAAAATTAAACGCTATATAAAGCGTTTTTTCTTTTGACAATAATTTGATCAAATAAATTGCGATTTTCGGTTGACTTTTAGGCCCTTTTCTCATATAATTTTAATTGGTACATTTTAATTATGTTGAGTGTTTGGTCCTGGGAAAACTAAATAGGAGACATAATGGAAGGAATTACATATGAAAACATTTATGCAAAAAAAGGAAACTATTGAAAGAAAGTGGTATGTAATTGATGCTGAAGGTCAAACTTTAGGTCGATTAGCTACTAAAGCTGCACATGTTTTAAGTGGAAAACATAAAGCAACGTATACTCCTTATGTTGATTGTGGAGACTATGTTATTATCATTAATGCTAATAAAGTTGTTTTAACTGGTAATAAATTAGTTGATAAAAAATACTACAATCACAGTGGTTTTCCAGGTGGTTTAAGAGAAAGAAATGCTAAAGAAATGATTGAAAACTATCCTGAAGAAATGATTGAAAGAGCAGTTAAAGGAATGCTACCTCATAATAGATTAGGTAGAGCAATGGGCAAAAAATTATTTGTTTATCGTGATGCAAATCATAAACATGAAGCTCAAAAGCCTGAAACTTTAAGTGTTGATTAGGAGGAAATATGGCAAGTAAACAAGTTTGGACTGCAACTGGTCGTAGAAAAAGAGCTGTTGCTCAAGTTAGAATGGCTGGTGGAGTTGGTAATATTACAATTAATGGAGTAGCTATTGATGAATATATGCCAAATAAAATGTTAATAATGGATATTAAACAACCATTAGTAGCAACAAATAATGAAAATAGATTTGATATTGATGTTAAAGTCAATGGTGGTGGATATTCTGGTCAAGCTGGTGCTATTAGATTAGGTATTACTAGAGCATTACTTAGTTTTGATGCAAATACTGATCAAACTAGAGAAGATAGTTATCGTCACATTCTTAAGAATGCTGGATTTATTAAAAGAGACCCTCGGGTTAAAGAACGTAAAAAATATGGTTTACGGAAAGCTCGTCGGGCGCCACAATTCTCAAAACGTTAGGAATCAATGTTTCTTTTCACCTCATAAGTCAAAGACCTATGAGGTTTTTGCTTTATATAAGTATAATGTATCAAAATTAAAAACAGAAGCATAATAATATAGATATAGTGTAGCAGTTAAATATATATTATGTAGTAAATAACTTGACATTATTAAAACTATTTGCTATTCTTATAAAAAGAAAGAGAGATGATTTTTAATGGCTAGCATGACAAGTGCTATTAACATTAATGTAGATAAAGAAATAAAAGATGAGGCAACAACTATTTTAAAAGGATTAGGCTTAAATATGAGTACATTTATTAATATGGCTTTAATGCAAGTAATTAAAAGAAATGGTGTACCTTTTGATGTGGTAAACCCAACGCCTAGTAAAGAAATGTTAGAAGCATTAAAAGAAGTAAATGAAATGATTAATAATCCCCAAAAATATCCTAGGTACAATAATAGGGAAGATTTAAAGAAAGCTTTGTTATCAGAAGACTAAATATAAATACGAGGTAGTGTTTTCTACAAAGTTTAAAAAGTCTTTAAAGAAAATACAAAAACAAAATAAAAATATTGATGATTTATTAGATGTTATCGATAGACTAGCATTTAAAGAAGAACTAGACCAAAAATATAGGAATCATAAACTAATAGATGATAAGAATTATAAAAATTGTTATGAATGTCATATAAGACCCGACTGGCTATTAATATATCAATACAACGATAATGAGTTATTGCTTTTATTAATGGATACAGGGAGTCATAGTGATTTATTTAATAAATAGAGAAAGTAGCAAGTAGGCAACAAAATGCTTTTTAAACTTTTAAATATGGGAAATATCAATTCGTAAAAATTAGAAATCAATGCTTCTTTTCACCTCATAAGTCATAGACCTATGAAGTATTTGCTTTATATAAGCATAAAATGTTTGCTTTTTGTTAAAAAAGGTGGCATAAATATCTTGAGTAATTTAAGGGTGTAAATATTCTTCTTGCACTAACGCCTTATTTCATAAGGTTAGAGTAGGTTTTAACCGAAAGAATACATGTAGAGACTGGGAGAACTGCTAAATTATTCTAAAACCCATAGCGTTACGCTATGGGTTAAATTTTTGTTATTAATTAATCATTAATCGCATTAATTACCACTTGGTGTTCGGCTGAATTTAAAACATCTTTACTAGGATAGTCATAAGAAATATATTGATATTTTAATTTTAATATTTTAGTTACTGATTCATTAATTTGTTCTATTTTTATTGTGCCTTTATTGATGGAATCTTTAATTAAGGAAATAGCTTCAGTTATATCTTGGGGCATTAATATTAAATCTACGCCAGCATTAATAGCCATTTCATATATTTCTTGATGTGTATAATAATTAGTTAAGGCTTTCATATTAAGAGCATCAGTAATTACTAAACCTTGGTAACCAAGTTTATTTTTTAATAAATCAGTTATTATTTCTTTTGATAGAGAAGCAGGGGTATTATTATTAGTTAATTTAGGTAAAGCTAAGTGTCCTATCATTATTACCTCAGCGCCAGCATCAATTGCATTTTGAAAAGGAATAAGATCACTTTTTAAAAGTTCTTCTTCGTTTTTTTCAATAACTGGTAGTTCATAATGAGAATCCGTTACAGTACTGCCATGACCTGGGAAATGTTTAAATACGGGAATTACATCATTATCTATTAAACCTTGGGCTAAAGCATTCGCCATATGCGATACTTGAGTAATGTCAGTACCAAAACTTCTATTACCAATGAATGAAGTATTTATATCTTCGGCAACATCAACAACGGGTGCAAAATCCATGTTAATGTGCAGAGTGCGTAGTTCTTCCGCCATGACTTTACCAACATCATAGGCAAGGGACGGATCATTTGTTTTGCCAAGTTCGGCCATGGGAGGAATATTTGATACTGTAACATCAGATAAACTTAAAAGTCTTTGAACTTTACCACCTTCTTGGTCCATTCCCAAAAATAAGGGGATAGAGGCAGTATTTTCAAGGGATTCAACAAGAGCTAAGGTATTATCAAAAGTACTTATGTTATCACTAAAAAGAATAACTCCGCCGGGTTTATAAGTTTTGAGTTCGGCTTCTTTTTCGCTACTTAATGAAGTCCCAGGAACAGAGACAATTAACATTTGACCAATTTTTTCATCCAATGTTAAATCATCGATGTTAATATCGATTTTTTCTTTAAAAGTTTCCGTGTCTTTTTCTTTTTTACTAGCTAAAGTAAAGGTAAAGCCCACGGTAATAGTTATGCATAAGGCAAAGATAAAGTTGCCCATAATTATACCTTTTTTATTCATAGTATTATTATTAACCAAAATTTTAAAACTATAAGTTATTATTTAATTCTTTTTATCCTCCTCCTTAAATTTTACCATTTTTAAAGGGAAACAGTAAAGACTTATTTCCCTTTTATAACAACATAGTCACTAATGTTACCAGAACTATCTTTAATCCAAACATAATACCGTTTATATGGAAAAGCCGAAATAGTTGCCTTATTGTTTTCTATATCTTGCCAACATATATTTTGAGCATTGGGTCGAGATTTTGTTGATTTAATGCAAAAGAATTGGGGATCACCAGTAGTTTCAATAGTAATTTTACCATCATTATAAGTTACATTAGTAATTTGGGCATCCATGAGGCTTCCATAGTTATTTTGATAATTAGGTAATATATTTAAGACAACTACGGCTGTGAAAAATCCTAATATAACGGCTCCAGATATAATTAGAAAAATGGTATAATCAAGATCTAATTTTTTCTTTTTCATGATGGTACCTCCGTATAATCTTTAAAGAATTTAACATATAGTGGCTTGGCAATTTCTTCAATTACAAATACTAAAAAGCAAATTCCTAAAGTTAGGAAAACATACTTTAGGTTAAGGTTAGGTACAATAAAGAATTGAGATAAAGAGGTTGTTAAAACAATTATTTGAACTAAAGCAATTAAAGCAACCCCTAAAGTTAAATTTTTATTAGCCAATATATGTTTGTTTAAAATGGATTTTTTTAGGTTGCGACAAGAAAAAGCAAATAATAATTCATGGGCAATGAGGAAGATAAACATTAAAGAACTCGCGGTACTAGCATCCATGGTTTTAACAAAATAGATAAATAAGGATAACATAACTAAGGATTTAAAAACAGCACTAATAATAATTTTAGCGTTTAAAAATGGTGTGAAGAAAGTGTTGGCTGTCCTGAATGTGGGATTATTAGTCATAAGATCTGACTCACTTTCCTCGAAAGCTAACATAATGGCTGGAATAGAATCGGTAATTAGATTAATCCATAGTAACTGCAAAGTTGAAAACATTTCCATATTAAGAAGAAGGGAAATAAAGACTAAGATAACCTCCACAATATTACCAGCGAGTAAATAAAGCATTACTTTTTTTATATTGGAGGTTATTCTTCTACCTTCGTTAACACCATCAACAATTGTTACAAAACTATCATCAACTAATATGCAATCGGCCACATTTTTGACTACCTCAGTTCCAGTTTGACCCATACCAATTCCGATATCTGCTTTTTGAATAGCCGGAGCATCATTAACTCCGTCGCCCGTCATGGCCACGATCAAACCTTCTTTTTGTAATCCTTCCACAATTCGTAATTTACTTTGCGGTGAGATTCTAGCATAAACACTATATTTAGCTAAAGCTATTTTTAATTCTTCATCAGTCATTTTATCAATTTTTTTACCTTCAATGGCTTCACTTTTTGATTTGATAATACCTACATCTTTAGCAATAGCCGTTGCCGTATTTAAGCCATCTCCAGTAATCATAATGACTCTAATACCGGCATTTTTACAAGTGGTAATAGCATCAAGCACATTTTCTCTAGGAGGAT
This sequence comes from uncultured Bacilli bacterium, assembly GCA_947627895.1. GTDB lineage: Bacteria > Bacillota_I > Bacilli_A > RF39 > UBA660 > Onthocola_B. Next base: position 7,518 of record CANQXV010000029.1, on the reverse strand, counting down.
CCATTAAACCAATAAGCCCAATAAAAGTCATATCTTTTTCTAAATTATCAAAGTCTTTATCTTTATAAGCAAAAGCCAGTAAACGAAGAGATTTTGAAGATAAATCTTGTTCCATTTTCTTCAAGTTTTCTTTAAACGCTTTTGTTATTTTTTTGCTCCCTTTATCGGATACATATTTCGTACAATTATTAATAATGGAATCTAAACTACCTTTAGTAAAAAGATATTTTTTATCATCAATACTATTTAAAGTACTCATCATTTTGCGCTCCGAATCAAAAGGATATTCGGCAAGTCTTTCATAATTTTTAACTACTAAATTTCCTTTTTCTAAATATTTATATATTGCAACTTCAGTTTCATCACCTAAATAATTCTTTTTATTATGACTTACATTATGACACATATTAGCGCAAAACTTAAAAATTTCAAAATTAGGTATTTCATCTTTTTCCGTATATAAAGTGTTATTAAAATAAATATTTGTAACTACCATTTTATTTTGAGTTATTGTTCCGGTTTTATCACTACAAATAACATTAGTAGAACCTAAAGTTTCGACACTAGCCATTTTTCTAATAATGACATTTTTTTTAGCCATTTGGGTCATACCAAGGGAAAGAATAATTGTTATAACTGATGACATACCTTCGGGAATAGCCGCGACTGCAAGAGAAATAGATAAAGTTAAAACATCGAAGAAATCATTTTGCATTATTAAACCTATTATAATCATTAACAAAATAATTGCTAAAATAGCATAGGTTAATTTTTGACTTATGCCATTAACTTTTTTTTGCAAAGGAGTTAACCCACTTTTTTTATTAGTTAAGCTATGCGCAATTTTTCCTAGTTGGGTATCCATGGCCGTTGCTATAACTAAGGCTTGAGCATGACCATTTGTAACATTACAGCCAGCATAAAGCATGTTACTCCGTTCAAAAATATCTTTTTCTTCTTTAATTATCTCACTATTTTTTAAAACAGCGACGGATTCGCCTGTTAAAGTAGCTTCATTTACGAGTAAATTACTGGCTGTAATAATTCTGGCATCAGCACAAACATAATCGCCAGCTTCTAGTTCAATGATGTCCCCAACGACAATTTTTCTAACATCGACACGCATCTTTATGCCATCTCTAATCACAGTTGTATTCGTAATAAACATTTTATTTAATTCTTGAATAGCGGTATCTGCCTTTTTTTCTTGAAAAAAACTTAATATCGCATTAATAATGACAATGATGATAATAATTATGGCATCCGCATATGATTCATGACGAATATAAGAAACAATAAAAGAAAAAATAGCCGCGATAATAAGAAGATAAACTAATAAATCTTTAAATTGTTCCAAGAATAAAATAAAGTTACTTTTTTTCTTAGCTTCTTGTAGTTTATTTTCCCCATATAATTTTAATCTTTTTTGAGCTTCACTTTTACTTAACCCTTTACTCGAAGTATTTAGTTTTTTATATAAAGCCTGAGGGGTTTGGTTATAACTATTTTGTTTACCATCATTCATATGCTTATTCTCCTACTATACATTGTACCATATTTTTAACTATAATTCTTTAATAAGAATTACTTTAAGTATTTTACTTGATATTACTCCAAAAATATGATATTTTTCTTTAAAAAGAAAGAGGTGTTAATATAAAAAATGACAAGTGTTAGAAATGTAAAAGAAAATGAAAAGATTGGAGAAGAAATTATAAAAAAAGATGGACATGAAATAAAGAATTCTAAACCTAGTAAGGAATTATTAGAGGCTTTAGAAGAAGGAGAAAAGATTATTCAAGAAGTAAGAGAAGGAAAGCGTCAAGGTTATAGTAATGTTAATGAAATGATGACGGCTATTTTAGCTGAATAATCCAATAAAAAACACCTAGTAAATTATACTAAGTGACTAATCTAACATATTCTTTATTTTTCAAATTGGTCTTTTTTTTCTTTAAAGAATTCATAATAAGTACGAACATTGGGTAAATCAACCCAATTTTTAGTTACAACCGGAATACTATCTAAATCATAAATTAAAGCATTATCTAAGCTTAAGAAAAAGGGTGAATGAGTGGAAATAATAAATTGACAATTATAAAAACGAACTGATTCTTCAATAAATTTCTTAAGTTTTATTTGATTTTCCGCGGACAGGCTATTTTCAGGTTCATCTAAAATATAGATAGCATTTTCTTTAATTTCTTTTTCCCAAAACATTAAAGCGGCTTCTCCATTAGATTGCTCAACAAGATTATTGTTATTAAGTCGCTCCCGAATATAACGGGACATAGATTTGTTTTTAGCTTCATAACTATTTTTTATATTTTTATAATCATTTATGGCATAACTATCTTCTGCATATTTATAATTTAAATAATCGCGTCCTATTTCATCTTTTCGTCTATTCACATGACTATTAATAGCTCTAATATCTAATAAATTATTAAATACATCATCACTCGAAATTATTTTTGCCTCTTCGGCGATATTAGTAGTAACTTTATACGCACAATCATTAACATAGGCATCAAAATAATCGCTTTTATGCGTATATTCTTGATAAGTAGCATTAATCTTTTGGGCAATAATATTTAAAAGGGTAGTTTTACCCGAACCATTGCCACCATAAAAACAAGTAATATCTTGAAAATCTATATTTTGTAGTTGTTTCGTGGTAAATATATGAAAAGGATAAGTACTATTATTAACTCGTCGCATACTTGCAATTATATTGAATTCTTGAAATTCATCTAGTAAAACAAATTTTTTTAAATAAATCATTTTGAGCTCCTATTTTGTTTTCTTTTGAGCAAGATCTTTTAAAGGAAATTCTTGATTGCAAGAAGAACATTTATATTTATAGTAGTAATGTTTAACTTTAGCATTGGGAATAAATATCGGATCAGTCCTGGTATTAAGTTCTGAGCCTAAAACAACTTCATATTCTTTTTGTTTCAACATTTTTCCACCACAAGCAGGACATACTTTCTTTTTAAATAAGAAGTAAAAAAATTCCCGGGGTGTAAAATCATATTGAAATCCTTTTATTTTTTCTTTTTTCATAAGTTAGTCACCTCATACTTTTTTTCTTTAGAAATTATCTCATAGGGATGCTTTAAACGACATTCTTGCATTTCTTGAGGATCCATTTCATAAACATCTTTTATTCTATCCATATGAAGTATACCATTTAAATGATCATATTCGTGGCAGAATACTGTTGCTTCAAAGCCTGTGATCGTTTTTTCACACTTTTCACCTTTTAAATTAAAGTATTCTACTTTAATTGTATAGGGTCTTTCAACAAAACCTGTATAATGTATTTTTACATTATTACGATAATAAATGCAACTTGCACATCCCTCGAGAAATTTAGTTAATCCTTTAGCCTCAACAATAACCGGATTAATATAGACAAGACTTTCATCATAACCAGGTTTATTATTTTCCATATTGGGAGTAGAATTTTTAATATAAATGATTCTCTTAGGAATACCTATTTGCACGGGAGCTAAGGCATAACAAACATTATGATCAAAATAATTTTTTAGTTTTTCGATATACGAATCTAAATCATCTTTATCAAAATCAACTTCCGTCGATATTTGTCTTAAATATTCTTCATCATTTTCAATTGTTTTTCTTTCTATGTTCATATGTTTTTCCTCGTATAACTATTATATCATAATATACTATTAAATAATTTACTATCAAAAAAAACTAATTAGTTATTACATTTATTTTACAAGTTTTACGGCTGTAACCGCAAAACTTTGAAAAAAAACATTTTTTTACAGTTGTAACCGTAAAACTTTTCAGACTTTGTCATTGCGAAATAAAGAATATTAATGAGCCCACCTAAATTTTCCAAATGCTGTCTGGAATTTTTGATAAGTTATATAAAGTTTATGCATGTTAAAATAATTTCTGAATTCTAAATGTTTTTCTAAAGAAAGAAAATTTTATGATAGAATATTGTTAGAAGAAATATCGATAATCGAACCTAGCCAAGTTTTTTTAAACAATGATGCTTATGGAGGAGGATGATTTAGTGGAGTTCAATAAAATAGACAAAACCAATTCTAAAAATTGGAAAAACGGTGATATTTTTGCAGTAAAAATAGAAAATACCGATACTGAATTTGATGGTAAGTATCTAATTCTTCTAAAATATGTAAATCCTGAATGGGAAGAAAAATATAAATACAAAATGACAGTCCATTCATTTAGAGCAAAAATGTCCAAGACTATTGAAATCCCCTCAATTGCTGAAATAGATCAACTAGATTATATTATAACCTCTTACAGACATTATGAAGAAAGATTTCTACCCCTTAATGGAGGCGAATCTTATGAGGAATGTGTATCTAGGAAAAAACATATTAAATTTTATCCTGATAAATACAACTATCTTTATACTTATTATTTTAATATGTTTACTAAAAAAAGAGAAAAATTTAATGAATTTATCTATATAGGAAATAAAGTAATAAAAAAACCAAAAGAAGAATATGAATCTGGCTTGCAGCTAGATTATGAACTAGTGGTATTTAAAAAAGATTTAGTTAAGGAAATAATAAATGCTTATAATGAATTTAATCTGAAAAAAAGCGATATATATGAAAGTGAAAAACATGACTTAATTGAAAAAAATGCTAAGATGCAAATTGAGACTATAAAGTACGTTAAAAGGCAAATGTTTAAACATAAAGAAAATAATTAATAATACTAGGTTAAATATGCTTAACTTGACTAATCATGGTGAAATTAATGTAAAGTAGTAAAAGGTTTATAGTAATTTATGGATAACTTTGATAAAATATTTAAAAATGGTGGTTATATGAATTCTGAAGAATTAGAAAAAGAAGTTTTTAATGAATATGATTATTCAAATATTGTTCCTGAAGTTGAGCCAATTACATATTTGGTTCGTTATTGTGATACAGTTTATAATCAATTATTAGATATGATGAGGCAAGAAGAGGAAAAAAATGAAAAATTAAAAAGTGAATTTCGCTTTTATGAATATAAAAAAAATTATAATACTAAATTTGAAGTTGTAATTAGAAAAAAATCTAAAGATTTTGCTTCTATAAATAGTATTGAATGTGATAGTTATAATAAATTTATGGCAGCTGTAAATGATGGACATTTAAAGAATGTTGATAGTTTAGTTATTAAATTAAATTTAAGTTATAAAAAGGGTAAAGATTACGAATTAACAAATTATGATAATTCCTTTAAAATTTCTATGAATCCGTATGATATTAAGCTAATTCGGAAGTCTAATCATGCTGAGGATATTATGAATCAAATTGAAAATACTTTAAATGATATCTTAAAAAAATTTAAAACCCAAGATAGCATTTTTTGTTCAAAGTAAACAGGAGGTTTTAATTTATGTATAATGATACTATAAAAGCCGAAAATAAAATTATTGATAGTCAAGAGTTAGCTAAAATATTTCAAATGATGGGGGATACTTTAAAAAAATATCAACGCATTAGTGCTGATGAAGATCGCCGAAATAGTATGCTAGATTACTTATATCAAAGTTATACTTTTAAAGATGAGGGTAGTAACTTTAGAGCGGTAGTAGATTTTTATGATAATACCAATATAAAATTTGATAAATATGATAGCTTTATGGGTATCTTTTATAGTAGATTATCCGAGATTAAATCTATGCAAATAACTTTTTCTCTAAATTATTCTGTAATTACACCTGAACCTAATCGTAGTCGTAATGCTTATTATAATCATATATCTATGTATATTACAGATAAAAGATTAGATATTGATTTAGATTTAAATAGTGATGATAATAAATTAGAAGATATTTATAATTGTATTAAAGAAGTCGTTTTAATGGCACCCGAAAAGTATGATGACGTTATAAAAAAACGTAATAAAATTGCAAATGTCATATCTTTAGGTTATGGTTTAATTCCGGCTTTAGTTGTGACAACTTTGTTATTATTTATCCCTGGACTTAATACAATATTTTTTAAAGGTTATGTCGTATATCCAATTATTGCTGTATTTTTAGCTTTTATTATTGGTAGTCTTTTAACATCATCAAAGATGGATAAATATTATGAACCGATATTGCCCGAACAAAAAAGTGCAGGGTATGATTCTAATTATAATCGTATTTATAAAGATGATATTGAAACATTTACCAATACTAGTGATATTCTAATTGGAAAAAAAGTTGATTATTTGGCTAATCGGCAAAAGATTCAAGAAGAATATGGTAAATATAAAAAATTATTGCCTAAAGAATTAATTGCTTTAGGTATTATGATGGTCGTAGTTATCATTATAGGATTCTTTATTTAAAATGTGGGCTGAAAAATGGGGAATGTTTTTAAATAGATGTCATGCTATAATACATCTAGAGGTGTTTATAAATGAATTATTTAGGCAGTAAACAAATAGAAACCGCAAGATTGCTTTTAAAAGCACAGACTATGCAAGAACAAAAAAGATTATGGGAAATTTTAATGATACCTGAGGTAAACAGGTACTTTTTAACAGTGAATCCAAAGTTTAGAGAAAAATTATTGGATTGGAATAAACAAGAAGAATATTATAAAATGGATATGGACCATGCCAATGATCCTAATATATTTAGATGGAGTGTTTTTCTAAAAGATACGGGAGAATGCATTGGAAGAGTTTCATGCCATGAAGGACATGATGAAGATTCGCTTGTTACAGATCCTAGTATAAGAGGAGTAGGTTGGTTAATAGATCCGGCCTTTCAAGGAAAAGGTTACGCGACTGAAGCAGCAACGGCGATGATTGATTATATGTTTACCCAAGTAGGTATAAATGAAATTAGAACAGGAACAGCTATCGTAAATCCTGCTTCATGGATGATAATGGAAAAATTGGGATTTATTAGACAAGATAAAACCAAAATGATTCAATATACATTTTTAGATGAACCAGTAGAAGATTATTCATATATACTTACTAAAGAACAACATTTATCCTTAACTAAGCAAAAGAATAAAAAATAGTAAATTGTATTGTATATGGCAAAATTTTTCACTCACTATATTCTTAAAATAAAAAAATTATAGAAAATTATTTTATCAATTTAGTTGGCAGCCTTTAAGAAACAAAAAATCGAACTAAAAAGCTTTGATTAAAATCCAAAATGGAGCTCTAAAGGAAGAAGCACGACAACTTTTTGGACTTGATAATAGTTAGTAATAAGCCATTAAATATAGTATTTACTATTTTTTAACTAAATTTTTGCCATTTTTACGATTTAGTTTATACCAATTAATAAATTCGTCTGTGGCACTCGTTCTATTATCCGGTCTAGCATTTCTTTCTTCATCTGACATTTCCGCTAAAGTTTTATTACAATTTAACGGAATAAACACAAACCATAAATTTGATTTAGCTTTTTTGTTTTGTTCTCCTCGTATTTCGTGTGAAAGTGTACCTTTGCTAACTCCAAAGAATTGAAAATAATCTTCACCATCAAAAAATGTTAAA
>CANQXV010000028.1 GCA_947627895.1 uncultured Bacilli bacterium | reverse complement strand
TCCCTAATTATATATATATATATATATATATTCAAGGGGTAAATTGAAATTTTTGAAAAATTTGACAAATTTTGACATTTTTTTGTTAGCAAATTATGATATTTTAAAAATTTAAAAAACTGATTTATTACTAAACCAGTTTCTAAATTTGCATTAATTCATTTTCTTTTTCTTTAACTTTGTCATCAACTATTTTATTATATTTGGTAATTAATTCTTGAATGTCTTCGAGTTGCCGTTTTTCTTCATCTTCCGGTAATTCTTCTTTTTTAACATCGTTATTAGCGTCTTGCCGAATATTTCTTAAAGCAACTTTAGCTTCTTCCCCCATATTCTTCGCTTGTTTAACATAATCTCTTCTTCTTTCTTCATTAAGTTCCGGAACTGTTAAAATAATCATTTCGCCATTGTTAGTTGGTGCAATTCCTAAATTAGCCTCATTAATAGCTCTTTCAATATCTTTTAAGGCTCCCCGATCAAAAGGTTTAATAAAAAGCTTACGCGCTTCAGGTACGGTAACATTAGCCAAACTTTGAATTGCAGTTGGTGTACCATAATAATTAACCATAATTCCATTTAGAATCGCGGGATTAGCTCTGCCAGCTCGAATATTAAGCAATCTACTTTCTAAATTTTCAATTGTTTGTATCATTTTTAATTCAATATCGTTCATATTCTCTCCTTAATCACTAATAATTACATTATCATTATAATTGCTTTCCGTTGATTTTACAACAAAAGTTACTTCTAATTTACCTAATTTATTAACATATAAGGCATAAGTATTAAAATCATTCATCGTTCCTTCAATATCAATATCTTCATTTAAAGTTTGCGTATCGCTTATTCTTTCTTTAACTTTATTTTTAACATCATCCATTGTAACATCAAAAGTTTTAAGTAAATCTTCTTCCGTTACTAATTTTCCATCTTTTTTATTTACCACATAACTTTTTAGATCAGTTGGACTATTTCCATTTACGATATCATAATGATAATCCATGACCACTAAACTAACATAATCACGATAGATATAATCAACATATTCCCGATAGTCAAGACTATAAATTCCTTCTTCATTTTCGCGTGCTTCCTCAGGTATTTCTTCAGTAACATCTTTAGTATAAACAACAGATTTTTTAATTTTAGCCATTTCTCCTTGTAAAGTATTATTTACTTCATCCATACTTTCGAAATTAAAATAAGCATCCCGAGCCTCAATTTCTTCACTAGCAATTATATCAGTTAAATTTTCATAATAAATGTAATCCTTACTTTTATCTTTTCTTATATCTATTTCTTTTTCTTCAGAGGCCTCATTACTATTATTAACTGGATTTTCTTTCGTTAAATATTGCATAGCAAAATAACCACCAACTACAAAAGTAAGTAAAAGAATAATTAAAAATATAACACCTAAAGTATTTTTTGTTTTTTCCATTTATAACCTCAACTTCCTAAATAATTTTTAAAAGCTACTTCTAATTCACTTTTTTTCGTTGCAACTTGATATTCATTCCAATATTCTTCAGGCGTAATATTGCGACTCATAATAGCTGTTTCATCATCATAAAAATCAATTCTTTTATTATTAATAATTACTAAAGTTGGTGCATAAATATCCTTATGTCCCGTATCAATAGTAGGTACATATTCATCTAAGTAATTAACAATTGATTCATAAGTCCCATTACTTAAATTACGGTCTTCTAAAAAATTATAATAATAAATTTTATCAATACCTTCTGATACAGCTACTTCATTAACAATTTTCGCGTAATAATTTACCCAATCATTTTTAAAGCCAAATAAAATAATGGCTTTTTCTTTGTTAAAAAGTAGATAAGTATCTTGACTATTAACATAAGTAAAAACATTATCTTCACTTACTTTATTAAATTCCGTTGCAAACCGAACATTATCGGGGATATTTTGATTATAATCTAAATTACCTAAATAGATAAATAACCAAAAAAGAATAGCAAATAAAATAAGATAAATTACCATTTGCCATTTATTTTTAAAGAAATGTTCATTTTTTATTTCAATTTTTTTGTTCATATTTTCCACCGTTAATTCTATTATACCACGACTTTAAAATTTTTTTAGTTAAATCCCTATTAATAGTAAAATAACTGTCAAAAAAAGGAAGAATTTTTATTCTCCCTTAACTTGACTCATAACTTCTTCAGCGAAATTATCGTTTCTTTTTTCCATTCCTTCGCCAACTTCATAGCGAATCATACTCTTTATTTCACCATGATTGTTACTTACATATTGGCTTACTGATAAATCACTATCTTTAATGAAGGCTTGTTCGGCTAAGCAAATTTCTTTATAGAATTTCTTAATCCGACCTTCAACCATTTTTTCCGCTATATCAGCAGGTTTTCCTTCATTCATTGCTTGTTCCTTTAAAACAGCTTTTTCATTATCTAAAACATCGCCAGGAACATCGCTAGGGAAAACATATAAAGGCTTCATAGCCGCAGCTTGCATAGCGACATCTTTAGCCACATCTTCTGAAGCGCCTTTAACAACTGTTAAAACAGCAATTTTACCACCTAAATGAATATAAGCTCCAAAATGTTCATCATCACTTTTTTCGACAACTTCAAATCTTCTAAAAGATAATTTTTCGCCAATTTTAGCAACTTTATTAATGATTAAATCTTTAATAGTGCCATCTTCACAAGCTAAAGCATTGGCAGCATCTAAAGTTTTAGCATCACTTTTTAAAATAGTATTACCGATAGTATCAATCATACCCCGGAATTCTTCATTCTTACTAACAAAGTCAGTTTCACTATTTACTTCCAAAATTACAGCCTTATTACCATCAACATAAATATTAGCTAGACCTTCCGCTGCAATTCTTGATTCTTTTTTAACAGATTTCGCAATTCCTTTTTCTCTTAAATAATTAATTGCTTCATCCATATTACCATTAGTTTCACTTAAAGCCTTTTTGCAATCCATCATTCCGGCCCCAGAAACTTCCCGAAGTTCCTTGACCATATTCGCGGTTACTTCCATTTTTATCCTCCTTATTTACTTAAAACTTCAACTAATTCATCTTTTTTCATAGATGAATAGCCTTTTATTCCTTTATCTTTAGCCATAGCTTTTAACTCAGAAATAGTTTTATCTTCTAATGATTCTTGTTTCTTTTCTTCCTTTACAGCCTTAGCTATTTCTTTTTTACTTTCAGTTTTTTCTTTCTTTTCTTTTACTTCAACTTTTTCTACTTTTTCAGCCTTTTTAGGTTCATTAGTTTCTTCTTCACTCTTTTTTTCTTCTTCCGTTGTATAATCTACTAATTCTAATCCATTAGCCTCACAAATAGCATTAGTTAAAACTCCTAACATAACTTTAATTGAGCGTACAGCATCATCGTTACCAGGAATAACATAATCAACATCATCAGGGTCACAGTTAGTATCAACTACACCAAATACCGGAATTTTTAATTTCCGAGCTTCTTTAATTGCATTGTATTCCTTTTTAGGATCAACAATAATTAAAGCTTGAGGTAATTTAACCATTTCCCGAATACCACATAAAACTTTATTTAATTTTTCGTATTCTTTCTTTAAGCCAATAACTTCTTTTTTAGGTAGAAGTTCAAAAGTACCATTCTTTTCCATTTCTTCAATTTCTTCAAGTCTTCTTACTCTTCTTCTGATAGTTCTAAAGTTAGTAAGTGTTCCTCCTAACCATCTTTCAGTTACATAGTAAGAATTACTTCTAGCCGCTTCTTCTAAACAAACTTCTTGAGCTTGTTTACGAGTTCCGACAAATAAGAACTTTCCACCATTTTCCGCGATTGTTTTCACAACTTCATAAGCTGCTTCCAAACACGCTTTTGTTTTTTCAAGGTCAATGATATAAATATCATCTCTTGATGTAAAAATATACTCTTTCATTTTAGGATTCCATCTTTTTGTTTGATGACCAAAATGAACTCCAGCTTCTAATAAATTACTCATAGAAACTATTTCTGCCATAAATAAATCCCTCCTTCGTTTTTCCTTCTTGATATTTCTAAACTCTCACACTTCTTCTTGAAGCACTCGCAAGAGCAATCCATATCAATGTTTATTTCTTTTACAGCAATTTAAATTCTACCAAAAATTTGGCTTATTTACAAGTATTATTATATGTTTTTTAAGAAAAAATATAGCTATTTTTAATTTTCTTGTATATTTTGAAAAAATATTGTATATTATAGATATGTTACCAGTTAGGTAACGCCTACGAGATTGTAGACGCTACACCAATTTCTTGGCTAGCGTCTTTTTTATGGTAGAATCTTGATAATTACCAAGATTAACATAATTATTATTACTAAAAGAATGGCTTCTTTGTTCATAACTTTATCGCCCCCTTTACTATAAAATTAGATTATTTCCTAAGTTGTAAAAGCAAAGTTGCATTATAAAGTAGGCGCCACTAACCAATAACAAATATTCTATTATAAATAACTAAAAATCATTTTCAACACTTTCGACAAAACATAGCAAAATTAGACAAAGAAAAACAAGATTGAAATTATTAGTCTTGTTTCTTTACTTTTTAACAATAAATGCTGTTGGAATTCCTCTTGTTTGATGGCGTCCGGCTGAATCGATTGGATCATTAATCATCTCGCCACCTACGACCATAACTGAAGAGGTTCCGCCATCTAAATTGGCCGCATTAATAGCCCCATACCTTTGCATAATTTGCGTTAAATCAAGCATAGAAGCACCTTTAGTCCTAGTCGCATTACTATCAACAACTAAGAATAGAACTATTCCATCTTCTCTTTGCCCAATTGCTGTTCTGGCCGCATAACCCCAGCCCCCATTTCCTTTAATAAAGGCCGGATTGCCATTTACAATAAGTAAGGGACTCATTGTTACCGCATCCCGATATCCGGCTTCTAAAGCAGCATCAGCTCCCCTATTTTGAGTAAGCATTAAAATACCCGCATCATTAAAACCAATAACTGAACCACCTGATGTACTATCACTAATTATCTTTTTATTTTGGATGGTAACTCCATTCGGATAGGCTCCCTTACTATTGTGATTAGGGTCCACAAAACTACCACCATTAATAGCAAGTACCGCTTCATTTTCGGTTGCCATATCATAAATGTATTGGCCACTTCGACCTAACCATTTAGTAACCGCGACACTAATTTTACTTGCATCATAAACAGCAGCAAGATAAGCATTACAATCATTAACTTTAAATTCAATAACTTTAAATAATTGATCTTTATTATGTTCTAAAATCTGTCTTTCATAATCATTTTTATAATGCACATCTTTTCCAATTTCAACTAAAGAAGTATCGGTATCTTCATCAAAATCTTGAACATAGTTTTCCCCCATTACTTGAGCAATTATAGTATCACTATAAAACCACTTACAATAATGTTGATGATTCATTGTCGCCATAGCAGTGGTAATTAACCAATTTTTAAAACCCGGATAAGGCCCATATAAAATAAATAAAAAGGCACTACAACCAACAATATATAAAGAAACACAAGTATTAGCTAAAATCATAAACCATCGATGAAATTTTAAAACATAACGATTCTGATTAACTAAATATAAACCATATATAAAACTTAGAGAGATAACTACTAATAAGACAACTAGGACATAACGCCAAAAAGAAGTAATTAAAGTATTACTATAAAAACTAATAATGAATAACACTAAAAAACTTACAAAAAGAATAGTGCTTACCCATATTAATAATAATCCCCATCTTTTTTTATTAAGATGCATAAATTACTCCCCTTCAATATATTTTATTACACTATTAATTGTATCAGAAAAATTAAGATAATCAACCATAAACCATTTAACTTCATTTTTATTATTAAACCAAGTATATTGTCTTTTAGCATAATGGCGACTATTTTTCTTAATACTATCTATCGCTTCTTCCAAGGTTACATCCCCCTTTAAATAACTAATTATTTCTTTATAACCTATAGCTCTATTTAAAACTTTGCTATCTGGATACTTTTGATATAAAGCTTTTACTTCATTCACTAAGCCTGAAGTTATCATTTTATCAACTCTGTCATTTATTTTTTCATAGACTTTCGAGCGTTCTTGGGTTAAACCAATAATTTTAACATCATATAACATTTTAGAATTTGAAACTGGAGTATCTTCCTTTTTTAAAAAATTAATTAAGCGGACCCGATTATTTTTAGCAATAGAACAATTTTTATCTTTGGCTAGAGCCTGTGCATAAAGTTCTTCATTAGAAAAGGCATCAAAATCCATATCGCTTGTAAATTCTAGGAACTGATAATCGGTAATGGCCGCGGTTAAATAAAGACCAGTTCCACCCACGACGATAATATTTTTATCCTTATTTTCACTCACAATCTTTCGAAAATCTTGTTGGTAATCCCGAACGGAATATTCTTCATCAGGATTTTTAATATCAATTAAATAATGTGGTATTCCCTCTTTTTCTTCTTCCGTAACTTTAGCACTTCCAATATCTAAGCCCCTATATATTTGAACAGCATCACAACTAATAATTATGGCTTTATATTTTTTAGCAAGTTCAATACTTAACTTGGTTTTGCCAACTCCTGTTGGTCCCACGATTGCTAAAATCATAAGTTAATCACCTAGAATCAATTATAGCATAAATTGACAAAGGAATAAATCATTGCTATATTAAATTTGGTGATTTTTAATGCAAGTAATTGGTGTTATCGCAGAATATAATCCTTTCCATAATGGTCATTTATATCATTTGGAAACTATTAAAAATTTATACCCGGATAGTCTTATTATTTTAGTTCTTAATGGTCTTTTTTTACAACGCGGGGAAATGAGTATTTTAACAACGCAAGAAAAAGTCAAAATTGCCTTAGACCATAATGTTGATTTAGTAATTGGTCTACCCTTTATATATGGGACCCAAAGTGCTGATATTTTTGCTGATGCCGCCATTACAATATTAGAAAATTTAAAATGTGATTATGTTATCTGTGGTAGTGAATCAAATGATTTAGTAAAAATAGCGAAGATTGCAAATAAACAATTGAAAGATTCCTCTTATGATGCTGAGGTTAAAAGTTACTTAAAAGAAGGAATTAACTATCCCACGGCTTTAGCTAAGGCCCTAAATTTAAAATTTGCCTTTTTACCAAACGATTTACTAGCTATTTCTTATCAAAAAGCCATTTTAAAAAATAATTACAAAATAAAACTTAAAACGATTAAAAGAACTAGTGATTATCATGACGTATCTAGCTATGATACTATTATTAGTGCTGAAAATATTCGAAATAAACTAAAAAATAACGAAGATATTACGAAATATGTACCTAAGAATGTACCAAAAAAAATAATTAATTTAAATAAAGATGCTTTCTTTAAATTATTAAAATATAAAATTATTACTTCACCTAATTTAAATATTTATTTAGATGTTGATGAAGGTATAGAATATCGTTTAAAAAAATATATTAATGAAGCCTCATCTTTTGAAGAATACATAAAAAAAGTAAAAACTAAACGCTATACTTTTAATAAATTAAATCGATTATTTACCCATATCATAATTGGTTTAACTAAGGAAGATAATAAAAAGGCGACTATCAACTACTTACAAATTCTAGGATTTAATAAATATGGCCAAAAATACCTAAAAGACATTAAAAAAGAATTAACTTTACCATTAAGTAGAAATGTTAATTCTTTACAATTTAAATATGACTTACAAGCATCTTTAATATATGATTTAATTAATAATACTCAAGCTTATTCCGAGATGTTAAAAAATAAACCTTTAAAAAAATAATTTATTTTAAATAGAAACTATAAACCCAACGATCTTGATTAATTTTAGTCCAATTACCACTGGTGGCAACTATAGCTACGGTTGTATCAGTTGGTAAGGGGGCTTTTTCTTTTAGAATCTTGCCATTCGGACTTTTCCGAACATTTAAAGCCTCCGCGGTTGTTTTTTTCGTTTTATAAATTGTTTTAGGTACATCTTTAGTTAGAAAATTACTGGAAACCCATTCTTTATCACTAATCCTACTCCACGAACCATTATTTTCATAAACTGTAACTTCCGTATTTTTAGGTAATGAGTTTACGGCTCTATAACTAGTGTTGGGGCCAAAGCGCACATTTAAACTTTTAGTTACATACATTTTTGTACCTGTGTTTTCCTCCTCATCATCTAAATAAACAAACTTTATCCCTTGGTCATTTTTAATAGTTGTAAATTTCCGGTCAACAAAGAAAGCACTTTGCGGTTTTACACCACCTTTAGTCGTCCTAATAATCCAAATACCATTCGAGTTTTGCATCCAACCAGTTCCAACTAATTTTCCTCGTCCTACCGAAATATGAAAATGATAACCAGTTGCTTTACCATCATCACCTTCCATGATAATTTTTTCGTATCTTTTAAATTTTTGACCAACTTTTAAGCCTTTAAAATCCGCATCATTAGGATGTACAATAATAATTGAAACATAGTCTTTAAAACTAGGAGTTACCACAGGATTAGTTGATTCCAACCATAATGTATTGCCAGCAGCGGTACCTAAACCATATATTTTTTTAATAACCATTTCATCACAAGGACAATAAAAGTACGCATCTTTTTTGCTACTTCCCCCATTATCATCAATCGGATAATCTTTAGGGGTCCCAGAATTATGTTGCTTGTGCGAATAATTATCATCATAGCCTTGCGTTATATTCATTATTTTTAAAGGGTAAATTAAATAATTCAAAAAAATACCTTCTTTCATTATAAGGTATTCTTGCGCTTTTAATATGTAACTATGTTTGTCCAAAAGGAGAGAACAAATTTAGTTTATATTTTTATTGATTCTTTTTTAGCTAGTTTTCCAATGCTTTAATATTCAAAATATCATATAATTCTTGATAATATTCGACTAACTCACTGCCAGGCATCTCAGTTATCTTTGATACAAATTGGCCTTCTTCAATTTTTAATTCACAAATACTTTTTTTGCAAATTTCTTTAAGATTTATTGTTAACACAACTGGATTAAAATCATTTTTCTACATATTACTATTACTAAAAAGTCAATAAAAAAATAATCCATTTATAAAAAAGTGTGTTTGAGAAAATATTGATAATAAAAAATTCCTTAAAATAAGGGAATTAATAATCAAATGGTGTCCTCGGCAGGATTCGAACCTGTGACCTATTGCGTCGGAGGCAATCACTCTATCCAGCTGAGCTACGAGGACACAATTAGATTGTACCAAAAAACTTAATTAAAGTCTATATCCTTCTTTTTAAACACAAAGATTTTCGAAATAAGATAATTTAAAACTAAAATAATAAATTGATCACCTAATTTAGCTATTTTATCATTAATTAGAAAAACTTTAGTAAAAATAAACATGCAAAGCATATCAATAATCAAAGTAGATATTCGCGCCAGAAAAAATTTTACAATTTCTTTAAAACGTTTATTTTTACTTTTAAAAACATATTTTCGATTACAAAAATAAGCAAAAGAAACTGCAAGAATCCAAGAAATTATATTTGCCAGTTGCAACTGCCAAACAATATTAGGGTCTAAAAAAGTTAAGACACAAAAATAATAAGAACCTAAACTAACTAATGTGGTAAAAGCTCCCGCGATAACATAATTAATTATTTGACTATTATTTTTATATAAATTAATAATTTTATTTTTCATTAGTTATAATATCCTTTACTATGTACATAGGCCGATTAATAGTTTCGGTATAAGTACGATTAATAAAAATACTTAGATAATACATAATTAATAAATTAAAACCAAATAGAAGTAACATAAAACTACATATATATTGCCAATTTGAAACACTATGGCAAATTAATAAAATGAGAAACCAAATAAATGCTGCCATAACTGTTAATATTCCTGTTTTTAAAAATAAACTAAAAGGATTTTTAGTAAATGAAAGTATTCCTGAGGTAGCATATTTAAATAAACTTTTGATATTCCATTTACTTTCACCATATTTTCTTTTATCAGGAGTATAAGGTAAATAATAAGTGTTAAAACCAATCCAGGCAAAAATACCTTTAGAAAAACGATTATGCTCATTAAGGGCTAAAATAGCATCTTTGACTTTCTTTCTAAAAAGTCGAAAATCACTCGCCCCATTTACAAAATTAACGCCACATAATTTAGAAAATAATTTATAAAATTGTTGCTTTAAGCAAGAAATTGCTTTATTTTCAATTCTTTTTTCTTGAAAATAAGCCACAATATCAACATTTTCATCTTTTTCTAAAATATCTAACATTGGTAAAATAAGCTTTGGAGGTTGTTGCATATCTCCATCAAGTAAAGTAATATAGTCGCCACTGGCATTTTGAAGACCCGCATAAATACCAGCTTCTTTACCAAAGTTTCTAGAAAAATCAATTATTTTTATTTGACATGTCTTTAATTTAATTAACTTTTTTAATTCTAATAAAGTGTTATCTTTACTACCATCATTAATAAAAACTAATTCTAAAGTATACTTTTTTTCTTTAAATGCTTCAATTATTTCATCATATAAGTATTTAATATTTTTTTCTTCGTTATAACAAGGTATAACAATCGATAATTTTTTCATTCTTCCTCCAATTCCACGACAACATCACTAGCTAAACCATAATAATATAGGAAATAATTATATGCCCAATAATCTTTATTGGCGGGACAATTAGATTCTGCATGATATTTGGCATACTTTTCATCTATTCTTTTCAGTTTTAAATATTTTAAATTATTCTCTTTGACATAGGCAATATCCTTTAATCTTTGACGATGAACTTGACCAATATTAGTATAAATCCAAACTTCGGCTAAGGAAGTAAATAAGACTAAAAGACAACTAATAACTTTAAAAATTAGCGTAACTTTTTTATTTTTTAAAAAGGCATTAGTAAATATACAGATATTAATAATCATCCAAACATCAAGGAAATAATTAGGTCGAGCCCCCGCATATTCAGGAGTTATAATCATGGAAAAAACTGCCGCATAAATACCGATTGTAAATACACTCCATTTATTATCTTTATTATAATAATTTATGACTAATACCTCTAAACATAGTAAGGCTGCAAAAGCAAAGTAAACCCAACCATTATTTGTAATTAAGCACAGAATACTTGCGATAATACTACAAATATTTAAAAGACGAACCATTTTATTTTTATTATTAAAATTATATATGCTAAAAGTTATGAAAAAGATTGTTGGAATTAAATTGTCTAAACTAAATAATTTAAAGGCATTTAAAGAAACTACTGGGATACTTTTACTAAGTCGCATTAAAAATGACATATCATACCAAGATTTCGCCGTATCCATTCTAAGTAAATTGCCCGGAGCTCTTAATACAATTAAGCTTCCTCCTATGGCTAAAGCAATATAGATAATTGATAGTATAATTCGCGATATTTTAATTTTTTTACCATTTTCCAGTATTTCTTTCAATAAATCAGCAAGTAGGAAAAATAAAAGAAAAACAAAAGCACACTCATGTAAAGAACATAATAGAAAAATTAAAAAACTATTTAAAATTTTAAAACGCGTTAGTCCAACTTTAAAGTAATAAAAAGTAAAACCTAATAAAAGCATAAAAAGCCAAACATAATTAACTGCTCCGGCAACCCAATAAATCATATATTTATAATTACCTAATAAAAGAAATAGACCTAAAATATATAAATAAAAATAAATACTTTGACAATTGGTTTTAGTTTTTTGGGAACTTAATTGTTTTACTAAAAAAATTGTTATAGCAATTACAATGGCATTTAAAATGGCAAATAATTTTTTACCATACATTAATAAAAATTGAACCATTGAATGAATTAAAAAACGGCCATTTATTGTTAAGTAATCGCTTCTTTGATTCAAAAAAATTTGTCTTAAATTAGTTATCCTAACATTAGTCCGATAGAATAAAGAATATGGTAAATCATCGCTGGCAGCAAAAGTATTTAATGCACAATAAGTAAATAGTCCCAAAACTACTATAAAAAATATAATGAAATATTTATTCTTCTTTAAAAATTTAACCATATTCTTTCCTTCCATTTTATTTTAATAACTTAAGCCATTTATTTTTAATATTACTACTTAAATATTCTTGGCATTTTTGATACGATTTTTGAGCATATTGACTACATTTTTTACTATCAGTTAATAAAGAAATAATTTCCCTAGCCATCTCTTCTTTATCTTGACCATTTACTAAAATTCCCACATCATCTTTTAATAATTCTTTAGCTCCATCAGCACAAGAATAAGCAAGACATGGCACTTTATAACTCATAGCCTCTAGTAAAACTAAGCCAAAAGATTCACTTAAAGAGGTTAAAACAAAAGCTTTAGCTTGTAATAAGTATTTTTCTATTTCTTTGGGGTTTAAAAAACCCGTCAAAATAATATTTTTTTCTAAACCTTCTCCTTTAATTTTTTGTTCAAGATTTGAATATAAAGACCCATCGCCAATAATATATAGTTTTACATCTTTAACTTCCCTTTTCACCTTTTTTATAATCTCAATTAAATCTTTTTGATTCTTTTCTTTTTCGCATCTGCCAATATTAACTAAAACATTTTCTTTTAAAGTTGAAGCCTTTTTTGGCAAGTTATCAATAACATTAGGAATATAAACACAAGTCGTATTTTTAATACGGGGCGCATAAAAATTATATAAACTTTCACTTACTAAAACAAAATAATTTATACCTCTTAGGGAAGTAATAACTTTTTTAATATATTTTTGATCATTATTATGATAATTATGTTCACTCGCAATCGTAATAATATTTGGGCCCGCATAAGAACCTACGAGGGTATTATGAAAAGCTCTAGTCGTAATTATATATTTACTACGAATTTTTTTAATCGCAACAATATTACGATGTCTTTTTAAATAAAGTATTTTTAAACTGTGAAGGCCAGCCTTAAAGGCTTTAAATAATCTTCTTTCTTTTAGATAAGTTAAAAACTCTTCCCGATTAGGTTTATCATCAATTAAATAAGTTATTTTAACATTTTTAGAAAATTTAAAAGCGGGTTCTTCATGCATTTTATAAGTAACAATAATATTAAAATGATAATTACTACCTAACATATTAGTTAAAGAAGCAATATATTTTTCAATCCCTCCATAATTTAAATGTAAAGCCATAACTGTAATTTCTTTTTCCTTAAGCTTAAGTTTACTGTTTAACTTATTTTGCACTATAATTATAAGTAAAATTAGATAAATAGATACCGCGGGAGCCGATAAAACATGACCTGCGAATGAAGAAATAGCAATACCTAGTAACATTAGTAAAGTATAGGATACAATTTCAATATCCCAATTATGACGATTACGAAGTAAATAATATAGATAACCTAAAAGTGGTAGAAAATAAATAACAAAGCCAACCATACCATAAGAAATTAAAATATCTAGATAATCAATTTCAATTAATTCTACCCGGTCTTCCCAACCTAAACCAAATAGCATCGATTCCACGCCATCATTATAGAAAACGACAATATTTTTAATAAAAGATGTTGCTCGACCATTAAAAACTATCTCTAAAGTTCGATATAATTTTTCATCAATAACGATAACTTTTTCCTCTTCTTCATCGGAATCTTTGTCTTTATCCTTATTTTTATCTTTTTTAGTAATAACAATTTCATTTTTATCAGAACTTTCAATTCTATCTACCGTGGAACTTAAATTACGCATCGCGGGCGAAAAAGATATTGTAATTAATAAATAAACAAATAAAACTAAGGCCGGAAAGACCCCATTCCATTTATGTTTATAAAGTAATTCAACAATAATTAAGCCACTTACAATAATCATTCCCACATAACTAACTTTGGTGCCAATAATCGCAATAGCAAAAAAAGTTGGTAATATAAGTAAAGATTTCCATAATTTCTTTTCTTCAAGTAATTTTTTAACACTAAATAAAAGTAAAACAACAATAGCTCCGATTTCATTGGCGGCATAAAACCATCCCGATTTACCAAAGGCCGACCCATCTTGATAAGAATCAAAACTAGAATTTAAGAAAAATGGCACTAAAAGCAACACCATATAGGTTAAGCAATTAATTAATAATACTTTTTCAATTAATTTATTATCTATTTTAAAATCATCAAAAACATTTAATAAACCTAAAAGCATCAAAGGAAAATATAAATATTTAAAAGCATTAGTTATTTCGGTAACTAAAAAAGACACACTAAAAGAATCTAGTTTTAAAAGTAAATAAATAACTCCAAAAACTAAAACTAATAGATAATACTTTATAGTTTTTGTTCGATATCTAGAATTACTAAAAAATAATGTATAAACTAATACCAAAACTAAAGTTAACCCTTTAATTATTACTCCTAAAGAAATAGGAAAATTAGTAAATCTAGTAATTAAAGAAGTAACTAAATCTATAAAAGGTAAGATTAAAAAATAAATATAAATAATTTTTTGTTTTATGTTCATATAAAAAACTCCCTACTAAATAACACAACATTTACGAACATATTAATATTATGTCAAATTTATTCTCAATTTATTAATATTATAAAAAACTTTTTCTACTTTAACAACCCTTATTTTAATTTTAAGTTTCCGTATTTTTAAAATTTTAAATATAATTTTTATGATTTATAGTTTACATGTACAATAATATTCTGTTT
>CANQXV010000027.1 GCA_947627895.1 uncultured Bacilli bacterium | reverse complement strand
CAAATACCCTGTATTCTCCCTAATTATATATATATATATATATATGCAAGGGGTAAATTCAAATTTTTACAGAAAGTAGACATTAAAAAAGCACTTAATTGTGCTTAACTAGTTTTACCTTTGCAAGTTGATGGTTCTGATGATATATCAATTTCGGTATCTCCGCCTTCAAATACAACATCTTCACCAATATTTACATTTCTTTTAACACCTGAAGTTTCCTTTACCCCAGCTCCTTTAACATAATATTGGCCATTAGTCATTGTAACGGTGTAAACATAACCACCAGAGTTATTAGATTCAATCATTACCCAACCTTTATATTTAGTTCTATCAGCATCAAATTGGTTTTGATCGATTAAATATTGAATATCTATGCACAAGCCGGTTCCGATACTTAAATTCTCGGTTAAAGATGCCGTCATATAATATGATGTTGCTGCATCAATTGCCGCATTAGCTTCGATTGCAAAAGCATTTTTTCGAGCTTTTATCATTTGAGGAAATACCGCTTGAACAGCTAGTAACATAACAATCGCCAAAACAACGATAACAGCTAGCAATTCTACTAATGTAAAACCTCTTACATCTTTTTCGACTTTTATATGTTTCATTTATTAACACTCCTCTATGTTTAATAATACTATAAATAAAGTTGCTAGTCAATTAGTTTTGACGAAAAAATTACTTGATTAAACCATTTTTGACAAATTTTGTTTCGTTCGCAATTATAAAAGCATTAGGATCGCTTTTTTTAATTATTTCAGTGATTTTATTTAAGCTTTTTTTATTTACTTGAATAATTAACATTTCCTTTTTTTGCCCTTCATAAACGTTTTTTAGATTGACAACGGAAACTCCAAAACCATTTTGTCTAATTTGATTTATTACATTTTTATTATTACTTTTAGTTATTACTTGAAGACCCACAATGCCGCTTACAAAATTATTAGAAATAAGGGTACCAATCAAAGTTCCAATAGCGTAACCCCCTGCATAAAAAATTGGGATTAAAAGGGAATTATAAGGTGTGTTTAAGGCTTCTTTAGCCACAATAAACCAAATAAAAACTTCTAAAAATGCAATGATACTAGCACTTTTACTTCTTCCTTTAACCATTAAAATGGTCCTTACACTTCCTAGAGTAACATCAACAATTCTTGCTAAACCAATTTTCAAGCATACTAATAACACTAACCTCACCTACTAATTTATATTTAGTAGTATAGCCAATATTATCAAAAATATAATTATCCCTACAATAATTGCAATACCTAAAAATTTATTTTCTTTAGGGGTATCTTCAGTCTTATAATTTATTTTTGCTTGTCCGTACATTTCCGTTTTTAACCGTGGTTCATATTTATGTTCTTTAATTATTTCCTTTTGTTTTTGAATCTGTTCTTCGCCCATCATGGCGCCACAGAATTTACAAATATAACCTTCATTTGGTAGGGGACTACCACATTTTTTACAATACATATTTACCTCTATTCTAAAGTTTCTCCTACATAGTTAATAACAACATAACCATTACCAGCAATTTCTTCATCTTGAGCATTACTATTTATTACATAATAATTAGAATTTAAAAGATTACTACTTGCATTATCAGAAGTATAAACATAACTATTGTCCATATCTCGATGCATTAAAATATTACCTTCTTCCATGCCATTAACACTTAAAGTCACCGAAACATTAGGTTCTTTTCCTAAAGTAACATAAATTACATCATTTTCATTTAAATAAACATAGCCTTCAATATAATGACCTGTCGTACTACTTTCATCAGTTGCAAAAATCTTAGCATAATAATAACCTGATTTCGTAATTGTCTTTTCTTCCGTTGTACCATCATTAGTAAATATTCCATTATAAACATAATTATCTTCTTGATTTAACTCAACTTTTTCGGATTCATTACCAGCGCTATCCGTGCCATAGATTATGACATTGCCTTCAGCTTCAACGGTATCACCATTTGTAAATTCCGTATAATTATTGCCTTCATCCGTTGAATAATACCATTTTTCAATATCATTGCCGGCAGGAGAAGCATAAACTTGAATTTTATTATCATCTAAACTGGCTGTTTCAATATAAGCTCCATTATCAATATCTAAAACAGCTACACATTGCGTTTTAGCAGCTGAACTAACCACAATTTCTTGACCTTCTAAAGTAATATCCGCGGTTCCATTAGTACCTGAACATTGAGATAAACTAGTATTTATAACATAGTGTTTATTGGCTGGTAAAGTTGGTAAACTTTTAACTTTATAGTAATCTTCTAAAGAAGTTGAATTAGCACCTGGTACCCTTTTAACATAAGTAGTAAGTAAAATATCAACTCCGATTGAGTCCATGTAGGCTCGGCAATATGTAGTATCTGTTGCTCCTTCTACACTAAATTTTCCATTTTCGTATTTAACAGTTCCGCCATTAGTACACTTAGATTCCGTAACATTTAATTCATAGCCTACAATTGGTAAATCCGCTTCTGTTGTAAAACTATAGACTTTTTTCCCAGTATCATCTACTTTGCCTTCACCAACATCGTCAATATCTTGAGCATAAACATCAATAACTTGGTTGACATTTGTGTCAACATCAAAATAAGCAAAACATAATTCGGTACCTGTGGTATCAATAGTAAAATTATAATCCGTTTCCGAATAGTTTAAATTTGAATTATTCGTACAATAACTTTTTCCTTTATTATAAGTATAACCTGTACGTGGTACATGATAAACTAAAGAATAGTTATTTTCTAAGGCATTCCCAGATTCACCTCGATTTTGTACAAATATCCGAACATCAATATCAGGAATTTCCCCAACTCTACTTACAATAATTGGGGTTTTATCTGTAACTTGATAATAAGCAAAAGAAACAAAGAATGAAACACATGCTAAAAGAAAGACTGTCGCCACCCCAATAACTATTACCTTATGGGTTATAATAAAGTCTTTTATTTTCTTACCTAAATTAATTTCTGCAAAATTAATTTTTTTCATATTTATCATACCTATTTCTATTATACCTATTATCATTTTAAATTATAAACACTTTAAAGTCAATTTATTATCTAATATTAAATCATTAAAAAAGTAAAATTTTGTCGAAATTTTACTTTATTTTACTAATATCCCTTATTTTTATAATAATCGTATAATTCTTTAAAACGATTAAAATGAACTACTTCTCTTTGTCTTAAGAATAAAAGGGGACCAATAATATCTTGATCAGTTGCTAAATCAATTAAGTTTTCATAAGTAGCCCGGGCTTTTTGTTCCGCGGCCATATCTTCACTTAAATTAGCAATTGGATCTGATGTTGATTCAATGTATGCCGCCGTAAAAGGAACACCTGAGGCATTCATTGGATATATTCCCTTTTTATGATCCGTATAATAAGATTCTAATCCGGCTGCTTTTATTTCATCGATTGAAGCATTCATCATAAGTTGATGAACCATGGTACCTATCATTTCTAAATGTCCTAATTCTTCGGTTGCTATATCATTTAGTAAGGCTCTTCCCTTTTCATCAGGCATTGTATATTTTTGAGAGAAATATCTTAAAGCCGCCGCAAGTTCCCCATTAGCACCTCCGAATTGGGTAATTAAAAGTTTGGCCATTGGTAAATCTTTTTTCTTAATATTAATCGGATAATTTAGGTGTTTAACATATTTAAACATATTTAGCCACCTCCGAATCTTCCCATGGCCATGGGTCATTTATCCAATTAAAGTTTGCCCCATCAACTTCATTTATTTGAAGTGGGCCATAAAGTTTAACATATTCTAATTCTTTTTCACAAGCCTTCTTAACATATTCTTTAAAAAGACTCAATAGCTTTTCATCATTAGGATGTAAATCTAAACTTAAATTTAAATCATTAATTGCAAAATCATATTTCATAATTTCCCATAATAATTGTTCTCTTTTATTACTGGGACTAATTTTACGATAAGTATAGTTTTTATACGGTTTAAATTCATTTTTATACATATTACCTCTTAAGAAACCTTCTTCGGCTGGCAATACATTATTATCATTCATATTTAAGTTTAAATCATTAAAATCAAAAGTCATAAAACCAATATTGTCATCAAATAACATAATTTTCCTCCTTCAATAATAACATAGTTATTTTTCCTATCTTTGGTTGGGTATCTGTACTAAAAATTATATTTTTTTGAAGATAAATTGCAAATTGCAAAAAGAAAGGACTTACGATATAATTAATTATGGTGAGAATAAATGGCAAAAAAGAAAAAATCTAAAGAAGCTAAAAATACAACGATGAATGTCGAATTAACTGGTTTAATTCTTATTTTAGTAGGAATTATTGGCCTTGGTTTTGGCGTCATTGGTTCGATAATTAAAAAATTTGCAATGTTTCTCGCAGGTACTTGGTGGTTAATTATTTTACTTAGTATTATAATATTAGGTTTTTATATGTTATTTAAAAGAAAAATGCCAAAATTTAGTAATCCGCGCTTAATTGGTTTTTATCTTTTATTCTTAGCACTTTTAATTTTTAGCCATTATGAATTTCTAAATATGGAAGAACACCGGCAAGATATTATTACTAGGACTTATGAAAATTATATGGAAAGAATGAGTTCGATTCCCGATTCTTCAGCTTTAAATACGAATGGGACAACCTCAATTGTTATTGGAGGTGGTTTCATCGGGGCCATAGGTATCTTTATTTTATCTTCCCTTTTTGATAAAGTTGGAACTTCGATCATTTTAGTTATTTTAACAATATTCGGAACAATTCTTTGTTTTGATATAACCTTAAGTGAATTATTGGAGTTCTTACTTAAACCATTTAAAAGGCGAAAGAAAAAAGAAAAAGATGATGCCGATGATGAGGTTGTTATCTCGGATGCCACCAGTGTTATGCCAAAGATAGCTGAAGACGAAAATAAAAATGATAAAGTTATCATTACCAATATTGATGAATTAAAGCAAAAACCAGTTACTCAAGAGTCTCTTCAAAAAGAAGAAGTAACTGAAGCAGTTATTGATAATGGTACCTATCTTCTTCCCCGGTTTAATGAAATATTTGACCCTATAAAAGCGAAAAAAATTAATTCGACGGATTTTACTAGAAGTAATAAAGAAACCTTGGAACGCGTATTAAATGATTTTGGCATTCAAGCTAAAGTTGTGGAAATCCATATTGGACCAGCAGTAACCGAGTACGAACTAACAGTTCCAAATGGTACCAAGGTAAGTAAAATTGTTAATATTAATAAAGAAATAGCTTTGGCTTTAGCGGCAAAAGATGTTATTATACAAGCTCCTATTCCTGGTAAAAATACCATTGGGGTGGAAATTCCAAATCCCACTATTTCCCCAGTTACTTTGCGCGAAGTCTTAGAATCACCAGAAAATCTAAAATCAAGTGCTAATATATGTGCCGCTTTAGGTAAAGATATTATGGGTTCTTCCAAAGTTATGGATTTAACCAAAATGCCCCACCTTTTAGTCGCAGGCTCTACGGGAAGTGGTAAATCTGTTTGTATTAATGGTATTATTGCTTCCATCTTGATGCGTTATAAACCTAATGAAGTAAAATTAGTTCTAATCGATCCTAAAAAAGTTGAGTTAACTAATTATAATGGTATCCCTCACCTTCTTTGTCCAGTGGTAAGTGACCCCAAAAAAGCCTCCCTTACCCTTCAAAGAGTGGTTAAAGAAATGGATGATCGGTTCCAATTATTCTCGGATAATGAAGTAAGAAATATTGAAGGTTATAATGCTTTAATTGAAAAGAAAAATAAAAAACATCCCGAAAAAATGGAAGCTAAGATGCCATATATTGTGGCTATTATTGATGAACTTGCAGACCTTATGTTAGTTGCTTCCAAGGAAGTTGAAGAATCAATTACCAGAATTACTCAACTAGCTAGAGCCGCCGGAATCCACTTAATTGTTGCCACTCAAAGACCTTCAACGGATGTCATCACTGGTTTAATTAAAAATAATATTCCATCCCGAATTTCCTTCGCCGTATCCAGTCAAATAGATTCAAGAACAATTCTAGACCAAAGTGGTGCCGAAAAACTTTTAGGTAAAGGTGATATGTTATACTTTCCAATGGGTGAAAGTGCTCCCATAAGAATTCAAGGATGTTTTATTAACGACGATGAAATTAAAAGATTAATTGATTATTGTAAAGGCCAAAGTACAGCAAAATATAATGATGATTTTGTAAATGTCAGTTCTTCGAATAGTTCATCCGGTAGTTCCAATTCTTTCGCCGATGATGACGATGATGCTTATAACGATGTTGTCGAATTTGCTATTTCAACCGGTAAAATTAGCGCTTCCCTAATTCAAAGAAGATTCCGGTTTGGCTATAACCGGGCGGCCCGAATGATGGATTTATTAGAATCCAGGGGAATTGTGGGACCCCAAAATGGTTCTAAACCAAGAGAAGTATTAGTAAAATTAGAACAAAAAGAAGAAGATGAATAAAAAAGATTTTAAAATTTAAAAACTTATGATATATTATATTAGAGAGGAATGTGAATAAAATGGCGGAAACCAAAAAAACTGAAAAAAATACAGAAAATAAATTAACTCAAGAAAAGCTAAATCAAATTTGCTTAATCATTGGCGTTGTAGTTTTAATTGCAGTTTTAGTAATATTTTACTTTTACCGAGTAAGAGACGCGAGAAAAGCTGAAAGAATGAGTGAAAGTTACCTTTTAAGTAACCAAACAATTTCTTTAGAAATTAAGAATTTAGAAGAAGTTGATCAAATTCTAACGGAAGCACCTAGTGAATATTTTGTATTAATAAGTTATACTAAAAATCAAGATACTTATGAACTAGAAAAAGGCTTAAAAACAATTATTGATAATTATGCTTTAAATGACAAATTCTATTATTTAGATGTAACTGGTCTCAAAGATGAAGATAATTATTTAGAAAGAATTAATAATGCATTTGATACTAATTTAATTACAAGAGTACCAATAATTTTATATTATAAAGAAAATAAACTTGTGGATGTTGCCTTGAGAGATGATAATAATCCAATTAATGCTGGTGATTTCCAAAAGTTACTAGATATTTATGATATTCAAGGCCAATAAAAGGCCTTTTATTTTTAGGAGGAAGAAATGATTAATATTGTTTTATATGAACCTGAAATACCCCAAAATACGGGAAATATAATGCGGTGTTGTGTAGCAACTAATGCGCGTCTTCATTTAATTAAGCCTTTAGGTTTTAAATTAGATGAAAAATCCATTAAAAGAAGCAGTGTTAACTTTATTGAACAATGCGATTATACAGTTTACGAAAATTATGAAGATTTTGCTGCAAAAAATCCTGGTACCTACTACTTTCTAACCAGATATGGTCATAAACCCCACACTACTTTTGATTATTCCAATACCGAAGAAAATTTATATTTTATTTTTGGAAAAGAATCTACGGGAATTGATAAACATATTTTAAAAAATAATTTAGACCATTGTATGCGAATTCCGATGAGTGGAATTGTTAGAAGCCTTAATCTGGCTGATACTGTAGCAATTGTTTTGTATGAGGCTTTAAGACAACAAAATTATCAAGGCCTTTTATTTGATGAACCGCATAAATCTAAAACTTTCTTAGAAGATTACCCTGATTAAATCCTTATTTAAAGTTTTTTTCTGGCAAACAAAAAATCCCTTTTACAAGGGAATTTTTTACTAAATGGTGTCCCGCTCGAGATTCGAACTCGAGACCCTTTGATTAAAAGTCAAATGCTCTACCGACTGAGCTAGCGGAACATAATATAAAATTGGCTGCCTCGGGTGGATTCGAACCACCGGAATGTCAGAGTCAAAGTCTGATGCCTTGCCACTTGGCTACGAGGCAATAAATAAGTGGTGGAGGGACATGGATTTGAACCATGGAACCCGAAGGAACAGATTTACAGTCTGCCGCGTTTGACCACTTCGCTATCCCTCCAAAACGTACCAAGCCTACCTATTAAGCACAAGTACGTAAATAATAATACCATATTTTTTTTAGTTTGTGAACCCTTTTTTGACGCATTTTTGTAATTTTACAATTTTTATAATTCAAATTGCGAATTATAAAGTTCCGCATAAAATCCTTTTTTTTGCATTAGTTCTTCATGATTGCCTTGTTCAACAATATTTCCATCTCGCATAACTAATATTAAATCCGCATTTTTAATAGTTGAAAGACGATGGGCAATAATAAATGATGTCCGCCCTTCTGTTAATTTATCCATGGCTTTTTGGACTAATTCTTCTGTTCTAGTATCAACATTACTGGTGGCCTCATCTAGAATTAAAAATGGTGAATCTTCAATCATCCCTCTGGCAATCGTAAGTAATTGTCTTTGACCCGCGGAAACATTATCATTCTCCCCTATTTTCGAATCATAGCCATAAGGAAGCGTTTTAATAAAATGATCTAGGCCAACTATATTACAAACTTCTTTAACTTTTGCTAAAGGAATATTTTTTCGATTGTAAATTATATTCTCAGTAACTGAGCCATCAAATAACCAAGTATCTTGTAAAACCATGGTGAATAGACTATGAACATTTTCCCGCGATAATTCTTTAGTCGAAATACCATCAATTTTAATATCACCCTTAGATAAATCATAAAATTTCATCAATAAGTTAACCATAGTTGTTTTACCAGCACCAGTAGGTCCCACTATGGCAATCTTTTGTCCCGGTAAGGCGGTAGCATTAAAGTTTTTAATAGTTGGTTTTTTATTGCCATCATAAGTAAACTCAACATTTTCAAATTCAATTGTTCCTTTAACTTTGCTTTTATCAAGAACTTTGGTAATTTCTTTTTCATCAGTCATTTCTTCTTCATCAACGAATTCAAATACTCTTTCACCTGCGGCTGCAGTAGTTTGTAAAGCTGTCATAGCTTGCCCAATTTGCGATAAAGGAGAAGTAAATAATCTAACATAAGTCATAAAAGCAACAATTACCCCAAAAGTGATATGACCATTCATCGTTAATATTGCTCCCACAATACAAACTGCAACATAACCAAAATTACCTATAAAATTCATAATAGGCATCATTAAACCAGATAAAAATTGACTTTTACGATTCGCATTATATACTTTTTCATTTAAAGTGTCAAATTCGGCATTGGCAGATTCTTGACCATTATAAACTTTAACCACATTTAAGCCCGAATATATTTCTTCAATATGC
Source organism: uncultured Bacilli bacterium (assembly GCA_947627895.1). GTDB lineage: Bacteria > Bacillota_I > Bacilli_A > RF39 > UBA660 > Onthocola_B. Next base: position 5,582 of record CANQXV010000027.1, on the reverse strand, counting down.
GAGTTTAATTCTCCTAAAAACTTTTGTCGTTCCCTAAAATACTTTTGCGATTTACTTAATACTTTAAACATAAAGACAAAACCAATTAAACTAGCCCCAATCGCTGTTAAAGCCATAACCCAGTTAGTTGCAAACATCATAATGACGGTTCCTAAAAGTAAAGTTATCGCACTAACTAAAGTAGAAAATGATTGGTTCATACTTTGTGCAATGGTATCAACATCATTGGTAACCCTAGATAATATATCACCGGTTTGATTTTTATCAAAATATTTAAGAGGTAATTTATTTATTTTTGTAGTTATTCTACTTCTTAAAGATTTAGCAAAGCCATTAGAAACAATAGTCATAGAAATCGCTTCAATATAAGTAAATAACGCTGATAATAAGTATAAAACTACTAAGAATATAACAATACTTTTAATACCTTGATAATCAAATTTAGGGGCTACTACTTTTTGAATAGATGCTGGCATTAAATCAATTTTTTGATATAATTCTGCTCCATCTTGACTCTTCATTGTGCTCATAATATTTATAAATTCACCTTGTTCTACCGCCGTAATTATAGTTTCATCTATCGTTATATCCGTGAATAAAACTTTAGCTATAGAACTTGGAATATTAATATTTTCAAAAGTTTCAGAAGAATTACTAACCATTTTTAACAAAGCAATTTTATCGGTAGTTGGAATATCTACATTATTATACACAGAATCTGATAAAATAATTTCTAACATTTTATCAGGTAAAGTTGCAAGACTTAACATAAAGTTTTTAGGATTATCACTATTTTGCAACATACTTTGAAATTGTTCTTTTTCCGTATCCGTAAATTCCGTAGAACTTAAAATACTTGTTACCACTTCATTAGAGGTATTTAACGCTAAAATAGAAGGCAATTTGGTACTTATTTTTTCTTCCGTTAGATTAGATGTAATATCATTTGATAAAGTCGTTAAATTATCGGTATTTATAACTAATCCTTCGGCAATTTTATCAACTAAAGAAGAAAGTCTATTAGGAGCCAAAATAGCCAAAATGGAACCACAAGCAGCTAAAATAAGGCCTAACAAAATAAGAAAACGAAAAGGTTTTAATTCTTTAAATAAACGAACTAATGACCCTTTAAAATTTTTAGCTTTTTCATGTTTAATTGGTCTAGGCATTTTCTAATTCCTCCTTTGATAATTGGGATAAGGCAATTTGTTGATAAACATCGCAATTTTTAAGTAATTCTTTATGAGTGCCAATACCAACACATTTACCTTGATCTAAAACAATAATTTTATCGGCATTCATGATTGTCCCAATTCGTTGGGCCACAATTAAACTGGTGGCATTTTTAGTATATTTCTTTAATTCATGTCTTAAAACCGCATCTGTTTTATAATCAAGCGCCGAAAAAGAATCATCAAAAATATAGATTTCTGGTTCTCTAGCAATGGCTCTAGCAATAGCAAGTCTTTGTTTTTGACCACCCGAAATATTAGTTCCACCTTGGGCAATCATCGTATCTATCCCATCATCCATTTTACTTACAAATTCGGTTGCTTGAGCAATATCTAAGGCTTTATTAACTATTTCTTTAGTTTTTACTTTACCATTATCGCCATAAGCAACATTGCCTGTAACCGTATCTTTAAACATTACTGCTTTTTGAGGTACATATCCCAGTTTTTGATAAAGATAATTTAAATCATAATCTTTAACATTTACCCCATCTACTAAAATTTCCCCACTGGAAACATCATAAAACCGAGGAATTAAATTAATAAGGGTTGATTTTCCAGAACCAGTGGAACCAATAAAGGCCACTGTTTCCCCAGCTTTAACTTTAAAAGAAATGTCTTCCAACAAATATTCTTCCGCATCCGGATATTTAAAATAAACATTTTTAAATTCAATTGTTCCTTGCATCGCGGAATCATTATTATTTACTTTACCATTTTTAATACTTACCTTTTTAAGTAAGACTTCATTAATCCGATTCGCCGAAACATTAGCTCGTGGCATAATCATAAATATCATTGCCAACATCAAAAATGACATTATTACTTGCATCGCATAAGATGAAAAGACCACCATATCACCAAAAATGGCAATTTTATCCGCCATTAAACTATCTTTAATTAAATAGATTCCCGTGATATATATTCCTAAAGTTAAAAAGTACATAACTAAAAACATCACAGGTTCCATAACCGAAAAAGTCTTTTGATTAAATGTTTGCATTTTCGTTAAATCAGTATTTACTTCGGCGAACTTTGCTTCTTGATAATCTTCGGCATTAAAGGCTCTTATAACCCTAATCCCGGTTAAATTTTCTCTTGTTACATTATTAACTTTATCAATTAACTTTTGAACTATTTTAAATCTTGGTAAAACAATAATCATAATAACCCCAATTGTGGAAAGTAAAATAACGACGGCCACGGCGGTTAAAGTTGACCATTGCCAACTTTTATTTAAAATCTTTGTTACCGCCCAAATAGCTGTTAGGGGTGCCTTAATTAACATTTGTAGACCCATCGCAATAAACATTTGGATTTGGGTTATATCATTAGTTGATCTCGTAATTAAACTACTAGTTTTAAAATCTTTTATTTCGCCGCTTGATAAACTTAAAACTTTATTAAATAATTTCTTGCGAATATTTTTCGAAAATCTAGCTGATAAATTAGAAATTAAATAACCTGTCATAATGGCTCCCACTAAAGAGGCAAAAGCACATAAAATCATATAGCCACCATTACGCAAAATATCGGCCATTTTACTACCTTCAGTTTGAACTAATTGGGTAATTTCAGACATATAATCTGGCATTTTTAAATCTAACCAAACTTGGCATGCGATTAAAAGAAAAGCTAAAAAAATATATAACCAATCTTTTTTCTGAAAATTTTTAAATAATTTTAACATAAGTAATCTTCCTTTCTCTAAATTGTATTAATAAAAGAAATAAATTAACAAAAAAGAAACTCTAAAGTTCCCTATTTACTTTTTTTCTCACATAAGATTTAAGTCTTACTAACCTAAAATCCGTTTATAATAATATCATATTTTTATAAGACTGTCAAAATACTGTTTTCATTAAAAAACTCAATCTTTTAAAGATTAAGTGCCAACCATTTACTGACAAGTACTCAACTAGCGCAGTTAAGTCTTCCCTTTTTTTATTTTATGCAAGTTCCCTTGACACAATCATAATAACATAAAAACAACTTTTTGACAAACCATTTCAATTCAACATAATGCCACAAAAAGCAGGTTTGTTAAATAACAGTGACAAATGTACACAAATATGTTTTCTAAATTGATATAATTATTTATTATCTATTAATTTTCCATTTAAATTTTCTAATTCTTTTATAGACTTATCATTTTCTAAAATTTTCATTTGTCTAATAGCTGAATTATTAAGTTTAATCAATCTTTCTTTTTGTGGTATACCATCGTTAATAAGTTCAGCATTTGTATTTTCCAAATTACATAAAATTAGTAAATGCTTTAAATCTGCATAATCCCGAATATTTCCTTCAAGATTGGAATTTTTATCTTTCCATTCTTTTGCAGTCATACCAAATAAAGCAACATTTAATACATCAGCCTCTTCAGCATACACAAATTGTTTTTGCTTTTCGGTCAATTTAGGAATAATAATCTCTTTAATTGAATCGGTATGGATATGATAATTAGATTTAGCAAGCATTCTACTAGCAGTCCAATCAACTTTATATTGATATGCTTCATTTCTTTTTAATCTTTCAAATTCTTGGATAACATACAATTTAAATTCTGGAGAAAGCCAACTTGCAAATTCTAATGCTATATCACTATAAGCATAAGTTCCGCCATTATTACCTGATTTAGATATTATTCCAATAGCATCAGTTTCTTTAACCCATTTTTGAGGTGATATTTTAAATTTATTACTACCAGCTTCATTTTTAAACGCGTCGAATTCGACGCCTTTGAAATTTACATTATTTAATTTTTCCCACAACCCTAAATAAGCAATAACATCTTTATTACGCATCCAGTTTTGAATAGGATATCTTGGATCATCTTCATCAGCATATCTAGCCAAATAAGTAAGGAAAATATATTCCTTATTACCTATTCTAATAACATTAATTTTATTTCTTTATTCATTCGAAACCTCCTTTAAAATATTTTATCATGAATTTAAACATTTTAAAACTCAAACAAAAAAAGTCCCAGCTTGTTACCAATTTGGTGCGAGTGACGTAGTAATCTACAATTTTTCCAAAAAAATATATAAACATTTTTCTTTATTATTTAAAGAATAATTACTCCGTTTATAATAATGTAATTAAATTTATTGAAATTTATCACAATAATAGAATATTATATTAAAAATCTTTACTCCAATCCTCATCAGGATCATATCCATTTTCTTTTTCCCATAAAATATGATTATCTCTAGCATTTTTTATAGCAGGACATCCATTATTAGATGTAGCACTAGCTCCATCTGTTACAACAAAGAATGGTACATTATATTTTTTAGCAAGCATTTTTACCTCTTGGCAAAATTGTCTTGCTTTTTGTATTTTCTTATTATTTTTATCGTTCATATAGATACCTCCAATAATTAGTTTATCATGTTTTGACAAAATATTTAAGCCCCTTTCCTTGCTATAATGACACAGAATAAAAAATTACAAAATTTGATTTATTTTAAAGTAATTATTAAAAATTATAGTATAAAGTTAAATAATTTTAAAAAAAATAAATTATGTGTTATAATTATTGGTAGTGGGGGGGAGGGATAATTCTATGGCGATAAAAGGTAGTATTATAGCATATGATGATGAAACAAATACTATGTTGTCTTTTAAGCACAAAATGAGAAAGTTAAAAGCTACTGTTGAAATTTTGGCAAAAAAAGAAGAATTTAAGCAAAGAGGTGTAGCGGTTGTTAAACAACAATTTACTGATAATTGGAAAACTCTTGTTGATAATTCGTTAGTTGATTTCAATCAAGTCTGGTATAATGGTGCAAGCATAGAAGCTGCACTTCAATGTATGGAAAAATTAAGTCAAGGGCTTTCAGTTGAACAATCATATGCTCCAATCGATATCCAAAATTCTGATATTCCTTGTGTGTATTTTGGAATGGAATTATCAGAATGGCAAAATAATTCTATCACTAGTGTTGTTGGAACTTATCATGAAAGAGGCCAAGAATTTTGCGATTATCGAAACAATTATGTTAATAATCAAACTAATGACAAACATAGTAATTACCAAAAAAGAAGATTTTAAGTTTAATGCTTTAAATCTTTTTTTGTTTCATTTTCTTTTCAATAGTTAAATTTAAATATGCTTATTCATGTATATCTAATGTATTATGGTATAAATAATTTTTTAACAAAAGTTTTATTTTTAAAAGTAATCTTATTCATAAAAAACGATTCAAATTATAAATTGCAGTATTTGCAAATAAATTCTATACCTATTTATAAATATAGTAAAACTCGAACTATAAAAGTCCGAGTTGGTATCAATTTGGTGCCCTAAAGGAAGAAGTACAACAACTTTTTAATAAAATATCA
>CANQXV010000026.1 GCA_947627895.1 uncultured Bacilli bacterium | reverse complement strand
GTTGCACTTCCTGAGCAGGATTTCCACCTGCTAAATTATAAGACCTTAACCTGGTCGCACTATATATATATATATATGCAAGAGAAACTTTGCAATTTGACAGAAAGTAGACAAAGAAAAACGATTGCTTAGAAAACAATCGCTATTAAAGTATTTGAACCTTTATTAACAATTTTCGTCATTGTATCTTTTAATTTATATCTAGTTGTATCTGGCATCATACTAAGTTTAGCTTGAATACCTTCTTGAACTATTACTTCTAGAGAGCGACCAAAGACTTCACTTTTCCAAATGCTTGAAGCATCAGTTTCATAGTCTTTCATTAAATGATTAATTAACTCTTTAGATTGAATTTCACTACCTATAATTGGTTCAAAAGTAGATTCGACATCAACTTTAACTAAATGAATGCTTGAAGCTACTGCTTTTAATTTAACACCATAACGATTACCTTGTTTAACTAATTCTGGTGTTTCTAATTTTAATTCATTTATAGTTGGATAAACAATACCATACCCCGTACTTTTTGCCATTTTTAAAGCTGATTTAATATTATCTAATTCTTCTTTACCATCTTGATAAGTCGCAAATATTTTTAACAAGCCGGCTTTTGATGTTGCCGTGTCTCCAATGATACTTTTTAAAGTTTCTGTATACAATTCATCAGAACTTTCTAAATTAACCGTTACAACTCCTGTTGCCGCATCAAGTTCACTAATATATGATTTTGAAATATATTCGGAATCATTAAAATGTTCTAAAATAAAATCAATATCTTTTAGTTTTTCAATACTAACAACACTTTCTTTTATTTTTTCTAAATAATGTTCCTTTATTGGATGCGATTCAGGTAAAACATGAACCCATTCGGGAATATTAACTTTAATATCTAAAACTGGGAATTCATATAAAGCTGTTTTTAATATTTCCATTATTTCTTTTTCATTCATAAGTTCGGCACTTATTGGCATAACAGGAACATCATATTCTTCACTTAATCTTGCGGCTAGCTCAGTTGTTTCCGAATTTGTTGGATGAATAGTATTTAAAATTACAATGAACGGTTTTCCAATATCTTTTAATTCTCGAATTACTTTTTCTTCGGCATCAAGATAGGCTTCTCTTTTAATATCTCCGAATGAACCATCAGTTGTAACAACTATCCCGATCGTTGAGTGATCTCTTATAACTTTTTGCGTACCAATTTCCGCGGCTTCCACGAATGGAATTGCTTCTTCAAACCACGGACTTTTTACCATTCTTGGATTTCCATCTTCGTCTTCAAATCCGGTTGCCTCAGGTATAACATAACCGACACAATCTACTAATTTTATGTTTGTCGAAAATTCATTTATTTTAATAGTTGCGCCATTACTTGGAACAAATTTTGGTTCCGTCGTCATTATTGTTTTTCCTTGAGCACTTTGAGGAATTTCATCCAAACAATGCTTCTTTTCATATTCATCAGTGATGTTGGGAACGACTAGATTTTCAATAAACCTTTTAATAAAAGTAGATTTTCCTGTTCTAACCGCTCCCACAACACCTAAGTAAATTTCTCCATTACCTCTTTTTGCTATTGAAGATAATACTTGTTCTTTTTCCATAACCCACCATCTTTCGCTTTCTACAAAAAGCTTATGAATCTTGCTTTGAAGTTATGACATAAATTTCCTTGGGCTTACGATATAAAATATTAATACATCTTACATCAGGATAAGACGTAGGAAATTTAGATGAATTAAATATATGCATAAAATTATTATCCTTTCTTTTGTTGTTTTTTTACTACAAATTATCTGGTGATGGTTAAATCTACACCATCCATGTAATCATAATGTGGCCATACAGAATCTGAGAAGTTAATTACGCCGCCCATTCCAACAGCACTAATCCGATAGTCTTGAGATTGACTCAATGATACATCATCTACAGCATGTTCATAGGCACCATATATAGTACTAGTAGCACCCACAGCAATATCGACTTCAACAAAACATTTTAATGAACTGATGACATCATTAACTAGATTCATTGAAATTCCAAATCCTTTGCTAGAATCATATACCATATTAGTTCCTTTGAAACTATAAGCCACCGAACCACCTGTATAAAGTTGGGCACCTGTTGCAGATTTATCTCTCATTGCCGTATTACTACCTAATCTTATAGCAATAACATCATAAGATCTTCTAACTGGCATTTTTTTCCAAGTAGCATTTAAAGACACCGCATAATCGATTGTCCCAGAATAAGGGATCGCTGAAATTGTTAATGTTTTTGCTGTAGTTTCAAGATATTGTCCTAAAGGATTAGCTGCATTATTATATTTATCATCTTTAATTTCAATTGTTTTACTTTGAGCTTTAGAAACATCTAAAGTTAAAAGTTTTTTATATCTTTCTGATGATATAGTATTTAAATATTCTTCAGGATAATATTGCAATAATTCTTCTCTTGTTGCGGCTTTAACATTGGTAATTAAAAACAATGAGCAAATAGTAACAGCTATTAATAAAAATTTTTTCACTCTACTTCAAACCTCGCTTTGCTGTCTCAAGCATAGCGTAGAGAAAAAATCTACGCAAGATAAAAAATATAGAAATTGACTTTTCAAATTTGAGAATTATGAAAATGCCTTATTAAATTTATCTTTTACATCATTGTATTTGTCTATATAATTTGAGCATTCTCCTTCTAAAGAAAGAACAATATTATTTGTATTATCATAGTAACATTTTTCTGCAACATCTTTACTTACAATTTTTGAATATGTTATATAATCATCCACAAAATAATAATTATAATTAATACTCTCTATATCGCTTTCAATTGTATAAAACATTCTATTACAGCTTAAGTCAAAATATAATGTGTACTTTTTAAATTTTTTAAAATAAAATTTTGTTTCTTCAATTTGTTTATAACCATTATGTATTAAATCATATTCTGTTACATTATTAACTGTTTCAGTATTTTTATTTTCAGAATTTTCATTATAAGTAAGCTTTTCTTTATAAAATAATCTACTACTAGATATAACTAATTTTGATTGAAGTTTTATTTCATAATTAGTTACACTATTATCTTTGTGAAGATTTTCAATTTCTAAATAAATATTTTTATTTAATTTTTTTACATTTCTTCGATTGATAGCATAACCAATATACTCTCTATAAGAAATATCGTCTGTTTCACTTGTTTCATAAAAATAAACTTTCTCTTCAGCATCCATATAATATAGCTTTAACTTTTGACTTATAATATCATCTTCATCTGTTTTGTAATTAATATTATTTATCATAATTATTAATGTAGATTTACTTCTGGCTAAATATCCGGTTTCAAAAGTTAACTTTTCATCTGTTGATACAAAGTTATACAATGCCAATTTATCAAAAGTGTTAAGAAAGTAAAAGATAAGAAAGATAAACAACATAACTAGTAGAGTTTTACGCCAATGCTTTTCGATAAAACTAATGGCTTCACGGTAAGCGGTTCTAAATCTTCCTTTAGGAGAAGAATCATCTAGAAAATATGATGGTTTAACTTTAAATACTTTAGCTAAAGATTTCAAGTAGCCATAGTCTGGTTGACTATAACCATTCTCCCATTTAGATATTGTTCCATCAGTTACATATACAGCTCTAGCTAATGCTTCTTGAGTAAAGCCATTTTCTTTTCTTAAATGATATATTTTATTACCAATTGTTTCTACTCTTTCAACTTTCTCAACTTGAGTCTTTGTCATACCTTTTCTTTTTTGATACTTTTTCATAATTCATCACCTATTTATTCTCACAAAGAAATTCTATCATAAAACGACTATTATTTTAAATAATTTTTTGCGATTTTTGGCATATTTTAGGTATATTTTCACGATTAGTAAACTTTTATAATTTTAACTTATTTAAAATTATAAATTAAAAATATAAGCCACAAAAAAAATGAAAAAATTAATTTTCATTCTTTAAAACATCTTATCAATATTTTTAGGTACCTTATCGTTAATAATTTTTGCAACTATTTTATCACTTTGTTCTTTACTTACTTTTTTACCAGTCATTTTACTTAAAGTATCAATTACTTCTCTTAAAGTTGCTTCGTCTTTCATATTACCGTTTTGTAGTTTATCCGCGAGAGCTAAAATAGTATTTTTACCAACATTAGTTTTCTTTTCGACTTTTTTAAAAAAATCATCACCAAATTTCATTAAAAGTCCTCCTAGAACTATTATATGTTTTGGTAATGGTCTTGGTTAATCTTCACTTTTATTTTTAAATTGAATAATAATTGGAGTTCCTGTTAAATCAATGTTTTCTCTTATTTTATTTTCTAAATATCTTTTATAGGAAAAATGTACTAAATTTTTATTATTAACTTGGAAAGTAAATTTAGGTGGTCGCATATCTGTTTGCCTAACAAAATATATTTTTAATCTTTTACCTTTATATGAAGGTGGTTCATGAATACTAACAGCTTCCATAATAATATCGTTTAAAACCGATGTTTTTATTTCTTTATTCCAGTTTTCATAAGCTTTTATTACCTCAGGCATTAAGGTAGCCATTCTTTTTTTTGTTTTGGCACTTAAGAAAACGGTATTAACATAAGGCAAAAATTGAAATTCATTTTCAATTAATAATTTCCATTTTTTAATTTCGACATCTGGATTTTTAATGGTATCCCATTTATTAACCGCGATAACTAAAGCTTTACCAGCCTCAAGGGCATAATGCGCAATATGTTTATCATGTTCAATGATTCCCTCAGATGCATCAATTACAACTACACAGACATTACTGCGATCAATAGCCTTTAGACTCCGAACTAAAGAATATTTTTCGATATTTTCGTAAACTTTACCTTTCTTTCGCATTCCTGCCGTATCAATTACAGTATAAAGATTACCATTATACTTAAATTTGGTATCAACCGCATCCCTAGTGGTACCCGCGATATCGCTAACAATGGTTCTTTCTTCATTTAATAAGGCATTAACAATACTGCTTTTTCCAACATTTGGCCGGCCTATTAAACAAAATTTAATGGTTTCATCATGGGTTTCTTCAACCATTTCCATATCTTCGGTAACCAAATCTAATAATTCTTTAAAACCTAAATTATGTTCGGCACTAACAGGCATAATAGTTGAAAAACCTAATTCATAGAAATTATAAATATTATCGTTACGATTCTCATTATCAATTTTATTTGCAACCACAATAACTTTTTTATTAGTCTTATGCAAAAGTTCACTAACATGGAGATCTGCGGCATCAATATCACTAATGCCATCAACAACAAACAAAATAATGTCAGCTTCATCAATAGCAAGTTCGGCTTGAGCAATTATATCTTGGTCAAAATTATCATCGCCAAGTAAAATACCACCGGTATCTATCAAATGAAATTTTTTATCTTTATAATTTACAATGCCATAAATTCTATCCCTCGTTACTCCGGGTGTATCTAAAATAATCGCTTTTTTTTCTTTAATTAAGCGATTAAATATACTACTTTTACCAACATTGGGTTTTCCAATTAAACATACGGTTTGCATAAGGCCTCCTTAACAAGTTTGTCCTGAACTAGCCATACAGCTCATTACCGCTTGTAAGCGATTATTCTTTCGATATACAGTTACAACATCATTAGTCATTTCCGTATTTGATACGGGATTATAGATTTTACCATCCTCTTCTTCGGTTTCGATTAAGTTTAAATCTTGTAATTCTTTTACTTTAAAAGTTTTACACCGATCATAACTTTCGCCATCAATCATGCAAGACTCCCAAGTTATTTTTAAACCATTACTTTGAGCATAATTTATGGCCGCCGTCGTAATTTCGGTTATTCTTTCTTCTAAAATTTTTTCTTTAGAGGTACTAAAAGCACCATTCATACTAAATAAAGCTAAGCCCATAATAATAGCTAAGATCACGATAACTGCCAGTAACTCCACCAAAGTAAACCCTTTTTTATTCATGTTAATCACCTATTCTTTTTTCAATAATACTTAAAACTTCACTCCGACCTTTTTTGGTAATAGTTGAAAAAGTGATAACTTCTTCATCTTGACATTTTAAAGTTTCACGTAATAATTTATCTTGTTTTTCCCGAGCATTTTTACCAATTTTATCATATTTGGTCGCAATTATAGTAATATTTAGGCCATAATATTTTAAAAAGTCATACATTAAAATATCGTCTTCAGTTGGTTTATGGCGATAATCAATTAAAAGAAATACTTGTTTTAAATTTGGTCTATTTTTAAGATATTCTTCAATCATAAGTCCAAATTTCCGTTGCCGTTCCCGACTAACAGAAGCATAACCATAACCGGGAACATCCACAAGATAAAAACTATCATTTACTAAATAAAAATTTAGAGTTTGGGTTTTTCCCGGTTTACTACTCGTCCGAGCATAATTTTTTCTTTCAATTAAAGTATTTATAAAACTACTTTTACCCACATTACTGCGACCAACAAGAAGAAATTCTGGCTTATTATCAACCGGGTATTGACTTTGTCTTACCGCGACTATAACATCCGATACACTATTTATTTGCATAAATGCTTCACCACTAAAATTATATATTAATTTAGGAAAAAAAGCAAATTTCCGCTTTTTAGGTAATAAACTTAAAATAAGGAGGGATAGTCTTGCAAAATAATAAATTCCCTCCGAGTTTGGATCCTAATCTCTTTACATTAATCGCAGTTGCCGTTGGTTATGCTTGTGTGGGAAACTTTGATGTTAATGAACAAAACTCTATTGGTAACTGGATTATTATGGTTGGCCAATATGTATTAACCCATGCGGCCCAACAACAATTAAATGAAAGTCGGATTGAAAAATCTAATATTAATACTAATAGTCAAAAATATAAATCTGGTCAAGGTGGTCCCTATACCGACAATGAAAAAGGTAAAAGTAATCAAACCCAAAGAGATGAGGTGGAACTTTTACTAGAAGCAGTAAGTAATATGCAAAAAGAACTCCAAAAAATTAAAGAAAATAAAAACGCCTAAAAAGGCATTTTAAAGTTTCCATTTGAAACTTGTTTCATCATATTTTTCATCATAGTAAATTGATTAAGTAAACGGTTTACTTGTTCAACTGAGGTTCCACTTCCTTTAGCAATTCTAATTTTTCGACTCGCTTTTAAAATTTCCGGTTTTCTTCGCTCTTCCATGGTCATAGAACTAATGATAGCCTCAACATGAGCCAGTTCTTTAGAATCTATGGTTATATTATTTAAACCCATTTTTCTGGCTTGAGGTAACATTTTAATAATATTTTCAAGTGGCCCTAATTTTTTAATTTGTTTTAAGTTAGTAAGGAAATCATTTAAATCGTAATTTCCTTTTTTCATCTTTTTAGCTTGTTCTTTGGCTTCATCTTCATCAATAATATCTTCTACTTTTTCAACAATACTTAAGATATCACCCATATCCAGAATTCTTTCGGCCATTCTCTCTGGATAAAATTCTTTTAAACCATCAAGTTTTTCACTATCCCCAACAAACTTAATAGGAATGTGGGTTAAATGTCTAACCGATAAGGCGACCCCACCTTTGGTATTACCATCAAGTTTCGTTAAAATACAACCGGTTAAATCAAGAGCATCATTAAATCCGGTGATAACATTAATCGCATCTTGTCCCATGGCGGCATCAATTACTAAAAGTTTTTCATGAGGAGCATATGTTTCATCTAATTCTTTTAACTCGTTCATTAAAGCATCATCGATTTGCAAACGCCCCGCGGTATCGATAATTACATAATCATGTTTATTTTCTTTCGCATAATCTAGAGCTTCCGCGACAATTTCCTTAACCGAAGCCTTATCTTTCTTATAAACGGGAATATTTAATTCTTTCCCAATTGTTTCTAATTGGTTGACAGCAGCAGGTCTATAAATATCGCCCGCAACCAGTAAAGGACTTTTACTATGTTTTTTTCTTAGGAATAAAGCGAGTTTCCCAGCCGTGGTTGTTTTCCCGCTGCCTTGCAAACCAACTAGCATTAAAATTGTCGGATTTTTACTGGTTTCTAAAGGAACATAATCGCCGCCTAAAAGAGTCACTAATTCATCTTTAACAATTTTTATAAAAACTTCATCCGGTTTAAGACTTTTTTCAACCTCAGCATCTAAAGCTTTAGTTTTAACATCCGCGATAAATTCTTTTACAACTTGATAGTTAACATCGGCTTCCAGTAACGCAATTCTAATTTCCCGCATGGCATCAGCAATATTTTCTTCGGTAATTTTACCCATACCCCGAATATTTTTAATTGCTTTGGTTAATCTATCACCCATATATTCAAACATAATGGCCAGCCTTCTTTCTTAATGTTTATATTTTACCATTTTACACTTAAAAAAGGAAGATAATCGTTTGGCTTTTTAAAAAAACTAAATTACGATATAATAAATTTGGTGATAGATATGAAATTAAGACCTTGGGTTAAATTTACTTTAGGACTTATTATTATAAGTCTAGTAATCTTTTTGGGTTACAAATATTATCAAAAAAATAATAGTGTTTCTACAGATTTATTAAAACAATATAATATTTCCAAAAGTAAAGCATCTGAAACTCTAAATTATGTTTTAGAGCATGATGCCTATGATGCAACTTATTTAGATGAATACGCTAAAATCAAATACCTAGAACAAAATAATTTCCTAGATGTAATTAAAACATTTTTACCTAAAGAATATACGGGTGAAGAAATAAATTACATTTTAGTTTTATCTAACACCAATATAGCTAAATTAAAAGATATGGATCATCAAGATTTAGAAAATTATTACCAAATTAAAAACTTTAATGTTAGTAATATTGAAAGATATAATGCATATCAAGATATTCACGATTATAGTTATGCGGATGTTGTAACCCACGTTAATATTAATTTAGACTTACCACCTTATACTAATACCAATACGGTAAGCGATGGTGATAATACTTTAGTTTTAGTAAATAAATATAATTGTTTACCCAAAAATTATAGCCCTAGTGATTTGGATTATATTTCTGGTACGCAAGGACAAACCCCAATGCGAAAAGTAGCGAAAGAGGCTTTAGAAGAACTACAAAAAGCGGTTAAAGCTGAAGCCAACTTTGAACTTTTACCAACGACGGCATACCGCAATTATGGTTTTCAAAATACATTATATAATAATTATGTTGCTAAAGATGGCGTTGCCGCCGCGGATACTTATTCAGCCAGACCGGGTTGTAGCGAACACCAAACAGGACTAGCCATTGATTTAAAAAATCCCGCTACTCCATCCACTATTCGTTTAACAGAAGAAAATTATGATTGGTTAAAAAATAATGCTTATCGTTTTGGTTTCATTATAAGATTCCCTAAAGATAAAGAATATATCACTGGCTATCAAGAAGAAAACTGGCATATTAGATATGTTGGTAAAGATATTGCAAAAATTATTTATGAAAATAATTTAACTTTAGAAGAATATATTGATTTATACCAAACTAATTATTAACAAATAAAAACTCAGAATGAATTAATATTTAGGTACTTTTGAATTATATTGGTAGTTAAAAAGGTAGTTTAAGAATTGCTTCTTAACTACCTTTATATTTTAATTTTATAATACATTTGATTTTTACTAGTTGGTTTATCTGGAATAGTTAGAGCTACTAGACCTTCATTTATAGCTGGATCTAAATAAGTTGATCTCAAAGTTTCTTTTGATTTAATTCCTAATTTTCTCATAATATCATTTGCAGTCATTGGAACATTATATTCCATTACATCTAATAATTTTCTAACATTGATTGCTTTTTCGGTGATAGGCACACTAGTATCAATATCTACTTCTTCTAAAACTTCATCAATCATTTTCAACATAAATTCAATGAAAATTGTCGAATTTCCATTTTTGTTACAATCAGCAATTGCTTTGTAATATCCAATTTGATATTTTTTTAATTCTGATTCTAGAGGCAAATATTCAAATATTTCTTTCCAATTAGAAAGAATAATATTTTGCCATAATCTAGCGGTTCTACCATTTCCATCTTCAAAAGGGTGAATAAATACAAATTCATAATGAAAAATAGACGATAATATTAATGGATGAATATCATTTTTTCTTTTTTTCATCCAATCAAACAATTGATTTATTAATATATCTACTTGTTCTGGCGGAGGACACATATGAATGCAATTACCATTTTCATCAAATACTCCTTCATTGCCTTTTCTAAAGTTTCCAGGTTCATTTACAATTAAATGGGTCATAGTTTCATGTATTTTTTTTAAGTCTTCAATAGAATATGGGTTTACATCATTTATCATTTCATAGGCTTTATATGCATTTTTAACTTCTTGGATTTCTTTTTGGGGGCCAATAACTGTTTTACCAGAAATTAAATCCTTAACTTGATTAAGTGACAGAGAATTTGCTTCTATTGCTAGTGACGAATGGATTGAACAAATTCTATTATTTTTTCTTAAAGTTGGCATTTTATTAAAATTGGCATAATTATCCAATTTCCCTATTTTCTCCATAATACTAGAAATATAATCAACCATTTTAGTTGTTATTGTAAATGGCGGTATATAGTTTTTCATTAAATCACCTCAAATTCTTATATAATTATTATACAATTATTCACTTTTGAATTCAATATATCTTACTTAATTCTTGCTTAATTCTTACTTAAAATAATAGTCAATAATTTTATAAACTATCTAAAATATTATAAAATCTATATGTAAACAAAAACTCGGGTTTCCGAGTTTTACTTTTCTTATTTACTTGTCTTTTTATTCATATAAATACCGGCACCAATAATACCCGTCATTAAAACTACAAGACTACAAGATAAAATAATAACACCTTTAGTTGATAATGTCTTTTCAGCAATACCTTCAAGACAATTTTCTTCACCGCGTTCAAAACAACCAACTACATCTTTATCGCCTTCTTCATAGGCTTGTTCAATATATGGTTCTAGGGCATCATTGAAAGCTGTTGCCGCGTATAAATCACTAATTATAACAAAAGGTGTGCCTTTTGCTTTAGCGTCTTTAAATCCGGCTTTTTTAAAAGCCTTAGCAACCTTAACCCCTAAATCATAATCAACATCTGGTGCCCAATCAATATGATCAACAAATAAATTTTTAACAACTATTTCAAACTTTTCATTATATGAATCTAAGCTTTGTAAATAATCCATTTCGTCTTTACAATAAGGACATCCTCCTGCAACAAAGACATAAACTTTTACTTTTGATTTTTCTACTTGTTCTTCATCTTCAACGGCTCTAACTCCTATCGGCAATAAAGTTAAAAGCAATAATAACCATAATCCGATTTTTTTCATTTCTTCTCTTCACTCCTAACTACTTATCATTCTATCATAATTTCTTAAAATTGTCTCAATTTCTTGTGTGCTTTTTGCTTGGCATAAAGTATTTTTAATTTTTTTATTTTCTGGTAATCCATTTAGATAATGTAAAAAATGGGTTCGCATTTCTAAAACAGCAGTTCTTTCATCTTTTTCTTTTTGTAATTCCTTTAAATGCATTAACATCATTTTAATTTTTTCATGAGGTAAAACAGGGTCTAACTTTATTCCTTTTTCTAAATAAAGTAAACATTCTTTAACGAGCCAGGGATTACCTAAAAGACCACGACCAATCATAACAGCCGTACATCCAGTTTCGGTTATCATTCTTTTAGCATCTTCACCACTTTTAACATCGCCATTTCCAATAACAGGAATTTTCACAGTATGGGCAACATCTTTAATTATTTGCCAGTTAGCGCGTCCTCCATAGCCTTGACTTCTAGTTCGGGCATGAATGGCAATTGCTTTAGCTCCACATTCTTCACAAATTTTTGCAACCTCGACTGCGTTAATACTTTCATCATCCCAGCCACTTCTAATTTTAACGGTCACGGGAACATTAACAGCTTGTACCACTGTCGTAACGATTTTACGAATTTGGTCGGGATTTTTAAGTAAAGCACTCCCGGCCCCATTTTTAATAGCAACTTTGGGTACGGGACAACCCATATTAATATCAATAATTTTAGCACCATGTTCTTGAACTAAGATTTTCGCTGCCTCAGCCATGGTCTTAGGGTTTGAGCCAAATATTTGAATAGCAACCGGAATATTAACCTTCTCTAAACCATTTAACATGTCAAAAGTTTTAGTGTTACCCCTAACAATGGCCTCTGCACTTAATAATTCCGTTACAGCATAACCCGCTCCCATATCGGCACAAATGCGCATATAAGCCGGGGTCGTAATTCCGGCCATAGGTGCTAAAACTATTTCATTTTTTATTTCAATATTGCCTATTTTCCACATTAGATATTTAAAGTTCCTTCACTACCATTATGTAAAATAAAGGCATTAGCATCATCCGTATCTAAATGAACCTCAAAATAACCATTGTCAGTTACTGTTACCTCAACATCAATAACCCCACTTTTTTCACCTTCTAGGGCTAATGTTAAAATATCTTTATTAACAACACCAAGTTCTTCAGCTTTCTTAGGATTCATATGCACATGGCGATTTGCAATAATACAATTTGGTAAGGTAACCTCACCTTTTTTCGTGACAACAGTTACAACTGCTCCATCTTGAACATCGCCGCTTCTTCTAACCGGTGGTTCGATTCCTAACTTTAAAGCATCACTATGGGATATTTCAATTTGGTTATAAGATCTAAAAGGACCAACAATTCGCACATTTTCGAACATACCTTTTTCAGTTTTTATAGTAACTGTTTGATTCGCGGCAAACTGTCCAATTTGATTTAAATCTCTTTTCTTGGTTAACTCTTCATCAAATAATAATTCATATGTTTCTTTAGTTAAATGAAGATGTCTACTACTTATGCCAATACTTACTTTAACTTGCATTATTTTCTTCCTCCATTTCTACATCTATTGTCTTAATATTCGTAATTTTACCATTATCTAACGTAATTTTTATTAAATCAACATCATTTTCACTATCATCTAAAACAACTTCATCTTGATAACTTAAAATTAATCTATCATCTAAATTATAACCCTTTTCACAATAATTTAAAAGTAAGGCCATCATTGCTCTTTTATGAGTAAAAATAACAATATCATTTTCTTTCTTTAAAAGTTTATTAAAGACGATTGTAATTCTTCTATTAGCTTCATTCAAACTTTCACCACCGGCGAATTTATAATCAAAATTTTTATCTTGCATAAAGCGTAACATTTTAATATTATGTCTACCCATAGCCCCAATTTTTAAATCATTTAAACAAGCATCGATATTAATTACTAAGTTTAGTTTTTGAGCTAAGTATTTAGCAGTCCCTAAAGCCGAGGCAAAAGCCGAAGAATAAATTTCACTAGCATCCATTTTTTTAGCAAGATATAAGGCCATCTTTTCCCCTTCAATGGAAAGTGGTCGATTCACTCTTTTATCATCAACTGGAGCTTCCGTTTCATAAGATAAATCATTTAAAACTAAATTATTACTTACTAAATAAATATTCATTAGAACAGACCTCCAAAAATACCATAAGTTATTAAAAGCATAATTAAACCTGCGACTAAAACCCCAGCAATCGCGGCCACCATCGATTTTTTCTTATCTAAACCAAGCAAGGCGGCGATTAAGCAACCCGTCCAAGCTCCCGTAGTTGGAAGTGGAACCGCCACAAAAACAAATAAACCATAATATTTTAAATTATCTATTTTTCCTAAATTCTTTTGAGCATGCTTTTCACACCAAAGAGCAAACTTACGTAAAAATTTTTTCTTTTTAAACCAATCTAAAACTGGCGTTATAAACCATAAAATTAAAGGAATCGGAATAATATTAGCAATCACACAAATAAGTAAACTAAGATAAGGGTTTAAACCTAAGATTCTAGCTGCCGCCATACCTCCTCTTAGTTCTAATATAGGCATTAGGGAAATTAAAAAAATTGTAATATTTTTACCTAAAGCTGAGGTTCCTAAAAAGCCAAAAATATTAACAAAAAAAGAAACTAAACTATCAACCATTATTTATCATCTCTATTTCTTTATTAATTATATCATACCTTGTAACATTTATAACTCGTATTCTTCTTTCCATTCCAAGTTATATTTTTGATAAGCCTCCCGCATTAGTTTTTTTATTTTCCGATATACTGGTAAAAGTTCAGGAAAATCTAAAATACATTTATCAGCATAAGTTGCAAAAAATTCGGGATTCATAATTGGACTATCAATACTTAAAACATGAATGCAAGCTTCAATCTTATCACAAGCCCGAACAAATTTGGCTTCTTTAGTTACATTACTTTGATAAGCTTCGTAATATTTAGCAATCGGTTCATAATATTTAGTACTTAAAAAGTTAATCTTGGCTTGTTCTTGTTCAGTCTTTAACTTATTGACATTTTTATCTTCACTTTCTTTAGCGTCAATATCCATCTTTAAATCCATTTCCCCAAAATCATGATATAATGCATAATGCATACAATCTTCATAATTTAAATCTAACTTTAATTCATGATAAAAATAATCAACAATTAAAACTAATTTAAAAATATGTTCACTCGTACTTTCCCAAAACTTTTCATAATGACCATATCTTTTAGTCTTTTGTAAATCATTTACTTTTAATAAAAAACTTATTGTTTTATCCATATTTCACCTAATGTACATCTTCAAGTTGTTCGATGTTGTCTTTATTTATTAGTTCATCAACCTCAACATTATTAATACTTTGAAATCTTTTGGTAATCTTTTCACTCGTAGTATGTAACTCTTCAATACTTTGATTAACACTTTTAACATTACGAGATAATTTATCCCATCTATCCTTGTATCTGGCAAATTCTATACTTAATTTATTTAATTCTTCATGAATAACTTTAGTATATTTATCTCTTTCCATATTTTTAATAACCATACTTATAATTGATAATGTCGCAATTAAAGTGGTAGGTCCGGTAATCCATACCTTTTTACTATAAGCATAGTTTAATAATTCCGCATGATAAGCATTGATTTCGGCGAATATTGCTTCCGCGGGTAAAAACATAATGGCTTCCTCCGTTGTTTCGCCCGGAATAATATATTTGGTGGCAATATCATTAATATGTTTTTTAACATCATTAACAAATTCTTTTTCCGCTTGCATTCTTTCTTCTTTGCTTCTAGTCTTATCCGTCATTTTTTGATAATTTTCTAAAGGAAACTTCGAATCAATCGCAATAGTTCCTAAAGGAGCTGGTGCATAAAGCAAAGCATCGGCAATATAACCATTATTAAATTTATGTTGAATATCATAAATACCTGAGTTGTTAGCGCCAAAAGCATTATTTAAAATATATTCGAGATTAACCTCCCCAAAAGTACCTCTAGTTTTCTTATCTGTTAAAACACTTTGTAAAGCTACTATTTCACTACTTAAACTATCAATTTTCTTTTGGGCTTCATCTATTTTTGTTAATCTTTCTAAAACATTCATAAATGTTTCATTACTCTTTTTAAAATTTTGATCAAGTCTTTCATTTACCGCATCATTAATTAATGATAACTTTCTTTCTATTTTTTCATTCAACGTATCAAAATCTTTTAATAATGATGTCGTAAATTCATATTTAAAATTACCAATTTCTTTATTAATATTAGCTTCAAAATGACCTAATCTTTCCGTTAAATCAGTATTATTATTTTTCTTTAATAAAAGAACAATTAATAATATAATTACAAGTCCTAATAAACCAATTATTATATATTCCATCATCATTATCACCTATTCAAAAGTATATCATAAATTAATCTTAAACACATTAAAAAGTGATACGCTAAAGTGTTAATCATTAGTTAAAATGATACCGATTTATAATATAGATAACAAACAAAGGTGAACTTTGTTTGTGGGAGGTAT
>CANQXV010000025.1 GCA_947627895.1 uncultured Bacilli bacterium | reverse complement strand
TGCTTTAATTGGAACACCGGCAGCCATTAAGCTTAGGCAACCAGAACAAATTGTTGCTTGGCTAGATGAACCATTACTTTCTAAAACTTCGGATACAACCCGAATTGTATATGGAAACTCTTCTTCAGAAGGAATTACTTGCGCAAGGGCTCTTTCGCCTAAGGCACCATGACCAATTTCTCTTCTGCCTGGTGAACCATAACGACCAGTTTCACCAACACTAAATTGAGGGAAATTATAATGTAACATAAACCTTTTAGAATCTTCAATCCCTAGACCATCTAAGATTTGATGTTCACCGATAGCACCTAGAGTAGTAGTTGCAAGAACTTGAGTTTCACCTCTTGAGAAAAGTGCGGAACCATGAGTTCGAGGTAATAAATCAATACCCGCATATAATGGTCTAATTTCATCCATTTTTCGACCATCTGGACGAATCTTTTTATCCGTAATTAGGCGTCTTACTTCATTACCTTCAATTAAATTAACAACTTTTGTAACTTGTTTAATCTTTTCTTCTAAGTCTTCCGCATCGGCATAAACTTCGGTGAAATGTTCGATAGTTTGCGTTTTTACTTCATCTACTTTGGCATAACTTTCTAATTTATCTTTAATTTGAATGGCACTAAGCATATCGCTAGTTGCATAATCTCGCACTGCCGCATCAATTTCGGGATCAATTTCAACTTTTGGTAATTCCAGTTTTTCTTCGCCAATTTCCGCGATAATTTCTTTTTGAAATTTACATAGTGTTTTAATATGTTCATGCGCAAACATTAATGCTTCAAGCATTACTTTTTCATCAATTTCTTGAGCGCCGGCTTCCACCATACAAATGGCTTCTTCGGTACCGGCAACGGTTAAGTTTAGGGTACTAGCTTCACTTTGTTCGGCGGTTGGATTAATAATAAACTCGCCATCAATCATTCCCACAATAACACCTGCGACTGGGCCATCAAAAGGAATTGGACTAATACCTAAACATAGAGATGAGCCAAATAAAGCTGCCATTTCGGGAGAATTATCTTGATCAACTGATAAAACCGTATTAATAACTTGAATTTCATTTCTTAAGTTTTCATCAAACATTGGTCTAATAGGCCTGTCAATTAATCTCGCTGCAAGAGTTGCCGCATCCGAAGGCCGACCTTCTCTTTTAATAAATCCACCAGGAATTTTACCAACTGAATATAGTTTTTCTTGATATAAAACTTGAAGTGGGAAAAAGTCTTGATTAAGCATAGTTTTCCCCATTACACAAACAGATAAAATTACGGTATCACCATATCTTACTAAAACACTACCCGTTGCTTGTTTCGCAAGTTCTCCGGTTTCAATTACTAAATCTCTTCCTAAAAAATCTAATTTAAATACTTTCTTCATACAAACCTCTTTCTAAAGAAAAAGACACTAAAAATTTAGTGCCCAATATTATTTTCTTAAATTTAATTTTTTGATTAATTCCCGATACGCCACAACATCATTTGCTTTTAAATAGTCTAATAATTTTTTCCGGCGACCGATTTTCATAAACATCCCTCTTTTAGAGTGATAATCGTGTTTATGTTCTTTTAAATGTTCTGTTAAATTATTAATTTCATTTGTCAATATCGCAACTTGAACTGGTACTGAACCAACATCATTTTTAGATTGGGCAAATTCTTTAATAATTTTTGCTTTTTCTTCCTTTTTTAAAGCCATAATATTTTCCTCCTTATCACATTTATTTGTTAATACTGAGTAAAAAGTTAGAGGTTCTTTAAACTAAGTATTAATACTCTTTAATTATAATATTTATTTACCTTAAAAGCAATTATTTTAATGCTTTTAGTAATTCATCTTTTTTCATAGTTGAATAACCTTTGATGTTCTTTTCTTTAGCCATAGCTTTTAGATCTGCCAAAGATGCTGAACTTAAATCAGCCTTTTTAGCAGGGGTTTCCTTTTTAGTTTCAGCTTTTACGGCACTTTTAGTTTCTTTTTTAGCCGTTTCTTTAACAGGCGCTTTTACTTCTCCTTTTAAAGCTTTTTTACTAACTTCACATAAAGCTGTAAAACTTTTTGGATCATCAATAGCCATTTCACTTAGCATTTTCCGATTAATTTCAATGCCAGCTTTATTTAAACCAGAGATGAATTTAGAATAACTAATATCATTCATCCGACAAGCAGCATTAATTCTGGTAATCCATAATTTCCGGAAGTTTCTTTTGTTTTGTTTGCGATCCCGGAAGGCATAAGCGCCACTATGAAATAATTGTTCTTGAGCTGTCTTATATAATCTGTGTTTAGAACCAAAATAACCTTTGGCTTCTTTTAATACTTTTCTTCTTCTATTTTTGGAAACATTTCCACCTTTAACTCTTGCCATTTATCCTCACCTCTAGATTACAGATTTTAATCTGTTTCTGTCTCCTTTACTTAATGTTCCTTTATTTCTTCTTTGTCTTACTTCTTTAGCTGTATCTTTTCCAGTTTTATGGTTACTACCTGATTTCATATAGGTTAATTCACCATTTTTCTTTTTCTTAAACACTTTTGCACTTGATTTATGTGTTTTTTGTTTTGATTTTGCCATTTTCTACTTTCCTTCCTTCTTTATTGGAGCTAACATCATCCACATTTGACGACCTTCCATTTTAGGTTCTGATTCTACTGTGGCACATTCTTTTAGACCTTCCGCGAATTTTAATAAAACATCACGTCCCGCTTCGGGTCTTGCCATTTGCCGACCTTTAAACCGAATAAAGGCTTTAATTTTATGGCCTTTAATTAGGTAACTTTCGGCATTCTTTCTTCTGGTTTCAAAGTCACCAACATCGATAACCGGGCTCAAACGATATTCTTTAATATCCTTATTTGATTCTCTTTGTTTCTTTTGGGCTTCTTTAATTTTCTTTTGCTTTTCGTAACGATATTTATTATAATCCATTATTTTAGCAACTGCCGGATTACCACTGCCATTCATTAGAACTAAATCCAAACCCGCGTAGTTAGCTAAAGTCAAAGCATCTTGAATTTTCTTTAAACCCATTTTTTCGCCATTCGGCCCAATAACCATTACCTCAGGAACCTTAATTTCTTCGTTAATAGGTAATTCGTCAACTTTTGCTATAATTAGCACCTCCATAAATTTAAAAAAATGAATACGTACTTGTATCCATTTATCCTCTTATTTTTTAACAAAAATATTGGCCTTTTACCCATTGTCATTTTACAATCAGGTGGATACAAAATCGCTTTCCTTTTTTTATAACAAAACTATGTTACTATATTTATATATGTTTTGTCAAGACATTTTTGTACTGTTAATTTCTTAAAATTCGGGTATATTATATAATAATTATAAAAATAGTGTCAAATATTCTAAAATAAAGTAGAAATATTGGTTTTTATGTGGTATATTTTTTTTAGAATAAGAGGAGATATGAAATGAAAAAAAGAATATTATTTTTACCATTATTTATGGTATTAACTACTATGTTAAGTTTAACAAATGTTAAAGCGGCAGTATTTGCAGGCGATGGAGCTGGTTTAAGATGTTCTGAAGCCGTTATTGAAGAAGGAACGGGCAAAGCTTATATGATTTGTGACATGGGCTTTGAAATTAAAGAAAAAGATGCCACGTTTGATAATATATACAATTCTCTTACGGCATCATTTACTTTAAATAATGTGACTCTTGCTGATTCCGACATCACAGTTGAAAAAGAATGGAAATTACAAAAAAGTGGTGATTCCTACAAGTTAGAAACTACAGCAACAACTTTTGAAGTTGGATATCATAAAATTGCGACTGTTAAATTTTATAAAATTGATATTCCTGCTAAATGTAGTATAAAATATAACTATAACTTTACGCATATTGATCGAACTTGTAGTATTTATGAAGGAAAGTATTATGGTAAAACTGGTGAAGTTAACGAATTAACGTATCAAAAAGAATGTGGAACTAATAAATGTGTTCAATTATCTGATGGTACTTATTGGGGTAAAGAAGGAACTCAAGTTGCTGATAAAGAAGCTTTTGATGCCGAATGTAATGCAGATAAAACTTGTAAATTAGAAGTTTGTACTGGTGATAGCGATTGTAAATTTCAACCTCAAAACTATACTTTAAAAGTTGGCGAAACTATCAAAAATAGATATGGCAAAGATGAAACTGTTGTTAACGAAGAAAAGTTCAATTATGAATGTCAACCGCATTACTGTGTTACATTAAAGAACCCCGAAACCAAAGCAGATGAATATTACAATAAAGCCGGGGTTAAAGTTGACCAAAGTGTTTATGAAGAAGATTGTTTCAAACATGTTTGTAGCGTTGTAAATGGTAAATATTATAATTCTGAAGGTAAAATTGTTGAAACCAAAGAAGAATTTGATGCTGATTGTGCTCCAGTTGAAGTTGAAGAAAAATATATTTGTAAACAAGTAGATGATAAATTTTATGGAAAATCTGGTGAAGAAGTTACCGAAAAAGAATATAATCTTCAATGTAAAAAACATAGTTGTGAAATAATAGATGGTGTTTATTTTGATAAAGATGGCAATCAAGTAAATAAAACTCAATATGCTAAATTATGTCCTAATAATAAAGAAGAAAACCCTAATACTGGTAGTTTCTTACCTTTCTTACCACTTATCATTTTAGCTGTTGGTGGGGTTGGAATTTACTTCTATACTAAAAAAGATCAATTAGTTTAATAAATTAAAGATCAAAAAAAATAATGAAAAACGCTTCATTATTTTTTCTTTGCTCTTAAATCAGTTATGTAAGTAATGAATTCTGGTATTGGCATTGTCGTTGTATCTTCACTACCATATTTTCGAAAACTTATAGTCTCACTATCTACTTCTTTTTGACCAAGAATTACTAAGATAGGATTTTTCTTAATAACACTTTCTCGAAGGCGATAGCCAAGTTTTTCTTCTCTACTATCAATATTAACCCGGAAGTCTAAATCATCTAATTTTTCTTTTATTTGTTTTGCATATTCTAAATGATATTCATTATTAACTGGCACAATATTTACTTGGACTGGTGATAACCATAAAGGTAGGGCTCCTTTAGTTTCTTCTAAGTAATAAGCCATAAACCGATCAATACTTCCGAATATTGCTCTATGGAGAACAACTGGCGTTTTCTTCGTACCATCAGCATCAATATAAGTTAGGTTAAATTTCATAGGTAAGCAGAAATCTAATTGACAAGTTGATAAAGTATATTCATTACCAACTGCCGGTTTTACTTGGACATCTAATTTTGGTCCATAGAAGGCTGCTTCGCCAACTTTTTCGACGTAATGAATACCAATATCTTTTAAGACAGCTCTTAGTTTATTTTCAGCTTTATCCCACATCTCATCATCTGGATAATATTTTACTTTATCTTCAGGATCTCTTAAAGATAACTCAAAACGATAATTGGTAATATTCATTTCTTTATAAACATCTAAAATTAAATTAACTACTTGGGCAAATTCCGATTCAATTTGTTCCGGTGTTACAAAAATATGGGAATCATTTTGACAAAAAGTCCGGACTCTTTCAATGCCTTTTAAAGCTCCACTGGCTTCAAAACGACAATCTCTAGCAATTTCTCCAATTCTAATTGGTAAATCCCGATAGGAATGAATGTCGTTTGCGTATATCATCATATGATGTGGACAATTCATTGGTCTTAAAACAAATTCTTCCCCTTCTACTTCCATCTTAGGGAACATATTTTCTTGATAATGATCCCAGTGACCAGAAGTTTTATAAAGCTCAACATTACCAAGTGGTGGAGTTAAAACATGTTTATAACCTAATTTTTTTTCTTTACCCTTAATATAATTTTCTAATTCTTCCCAAATAATGTAGCCATTAGGTAAATACATAGGTAAGCCCTTGCCTACTAAATCATTCGTTGTAAATATGCCTAAATCCTTACCAATTTTACGATGGTCTCTTTCGCGAGCTTCTTCAAGTTCTTTTAAATGAGCTTCTAGGGCTTCTGGCGTATCAAAACAAATACCATATATTCTTTGAAGCATGTGATTATTGGCATCATTTTTCCAGTAAGCTCCACTTACTTTTAAAAGTTTAAAGTTTTTAAGTTCTTTTAAAGATTCTACATGAGGTCCCCGACAAAGGTCAGTGAAATCCCCTTGGGTATAACAACTAATAATCGTATCATCACCCATATTATTAATTAAATCAATCTTATAAGGGTCATCCTTAAATTTAGCTAAAGCTTCTTCTCTGCTTAATTCTTCCCGATAGATTCTTTTACCATCCTTAACTAATTTTTTCATTTCCTTTTCGATTGGTTCTAAATCCTCTAGAGTTAAAGTTTTGCCATTAAGATCAATATCATAATAGAATCCATCTTCAATAACTGGTCCAACCCAGAATTTAGCATCTGGATATAAGTGTTTTACAGCTTGAGCTAAAAGATGCGCACAAGAATGATTCATAACACTTAATTTGGCATTTTCTTTAATATTTTCCATAAACATTTTCCTCCTTCAATAAAAAAACCGCCACTTTGCAAGGAGCAAAGTATGCGGTACCATCCTTTATTTTACTTAATTTCAGCTAACGGTTTTACCCGGGATCTATTAATCCTCTTGGAAAGTAGTAACTTTAATTATTATTTATTAGTTTACACCAACCACTAACTCTCTTTTAAAACTTTAATTAAAATCTCGTCTTTCCGCTTCGATTTAGTTCATTTTAGCACTTTTTAAAACTTTATGCAAGTCATCAATAATAATTGTTGGGTCACTTCTAAATTTTTCACTAATTATTTTTTTAAAACTTTTAAATGACAATTCATAGGTTAAAAGTTTACGAAGATAAACTGGGACCTCCGCAAATGGTATAAAAGCAAAATAACCTAAAGCAACTTCACTAATAGCCTCACATTTATAAGCCCACCAGACCTCAGAATCTATTTCTTGATTTAAATAAAATTCTATTACTTCAGGAGCTAACTTTAATGATTTACTGATATTTTCAATTGCAGCCTCCTCTACATAATCAAGATAACGAGGATGTTCTTCTTTTACACCCAAAATTTCTTCATGATAACCTTTTAAACACATTAAAGCTTTAACGGTGGCACAAACATCTTTATATTCTATAAGTATACTTTGCCGCGATTTTCCCTTTTGTTTACCAATATCGGCAAAATTTATGCCATCAACTACCAATTTAAAAAGATTTCTTTTATCTTCGGGTAATAAGTTTAATACTTCCGCAATTTCTTTAAAAATAATTTGATTATTAATATCTTTTTCATCATAACCAACTGTGGTATCCAAAGCGGTTTCTTCTAACTGATAAGTTGGAGCCACATAACGATGCATTTTAGCTATAACATCGGGAGAAATATTAGTAGCTTGAGCCACAACTTCTATAGTTGGATCAATACCTTGTTTATTTTCAAGAACTTTTTCAACATTTATTATTTGCCAAGCTTTTTGTTCAACATAAGAAGTACTAGTACAACAACACATAGTATCGGTACTAAAAATTCTGATATTCCGGTCAATATAATATTTAGCAAAAGTTAATAAACTATTTTCATTATTTAAATCAAAATTATCGATTGCTTCTAATAAACCTAAAACCCCTTCTTGAATTAAGTCATGCATTGATACTCGTTCATCATAATATTTTCGACTTGTTTTAAGAATAAAAGGAATATTATTATAAACTAATTTATCCCGAGCTACTAAATCTCCTCTTTTCGCTTTAATTAATAATTCTCTTTCTTCAGAATAACTAGGAATTTTAACATCATTTTCTAAAAAATTTTTTAACGGATAAGTTGTAAAACTTTGGAATTTAAATTCATTCGTTATCATTTTTCCCTTTAAAACCGCATAATAAGTTACAATATTGATTAAATCATCACGATAATCATATTTCGAACAAATACTAATAATATCACCCTTAGTTAAACACTTAGTCCCATCAATAATAGAGGCTAAAATATCATCTAAAAGGGGACATTCTTCTAAAAGAATAGCTAAAATATCATAATTAATTCTAACTCCATATCTGCTCGCGAATAAAATTAATTCATAAATTACTTCTAAATTATTTTCTTTAGTGATTCCATCTTTTAGATTTTCATTAACATAGGTAATAAACCAATCAATTTTTTGATTACTCCAGGTAGCTCTAATTTTACCTATGATGGTATCTACGGCTTTCTTATAACCATCATTCTCTTTTAATTTATCAATTACTTCTTGATAAAATTTGGGATCAACACTATAAAATCTAAAACGATTCATTAATTTTTCAAGCATTCTTACTCATCTCCTAAACTTTTGGTACTCTTATTTCGAACCCGACATTTAGCCTTTGGCACATAATAACGCATTTTTATTAATTCTTTTAACTTTCCTAATGAGATATTTTTCGTTAAATATTCGGTTAAATAAGTAGGCATTTCCTCAGGACTAAAAAGGGAAAAACTAAAAGCTAATCTAGGGCTTAAAATTCCTAATTGATAACCTAATAAAATTTTTTCATCAACTATTCTTTCTAAATATTTACTAGTATCTTCACCTAAAAAACGATAAGTATTAGCTATATCCGCAACAGGAATATTTTCTTGGGTAAATAAATCAACATATTTTTGATTACTATTAATTACTTCCCTATTTTCTACTTTATAACCATTAATATAAAACAAATAACTTAATAGGGTCATCGCCTTTTTATTTAAACCTTCGACCATTTGTTTACTAACATTATTAAATAATATTTTTCTTATTTTTTCATATGTAAAAGGACCATATGGAGTATACCCTAATCTTAATTCGATAACTTTTTGTCTATTTTCGGGCAACTTACTAAACCAAATACAAAGCATATTATAAACTGGACTATCGTAAATATCACTTTCTTCACTATAACCAGAGGCCAACAATTCAGAATTTTCTTCCATAATAGCATCGTAGCTAATTGCCTCAGTAGTAACCATTTTCCAAAAGTTTAATTTGGATCTATCAATTTCTAAATAACGCATTAAATCTTCATCAGTACAATGGCCTTCATAATCTTCTAGATATTTTTTTGTTAAATCATAAGTATAAACTCGACACCAGTCATAAGGATATTTACTTTGTAAAAAGTAGGCCTTCATTGCTCCCTTTATCGATACACAAATGAAATTAGAAATTTTATCCGGCTTAGCAAGATCAAAATTTTGAATCGCATTAATCGCTCCAATTACGCCTTCTTGAAATAAATCATCAAAACTAACATTTTTATTGGCATAACTTTTAGCTAGTTTAGTTATATACATGGTATAAGCAAAAATAAGTTTTTCTAAAGCCGCTTCATCACCATTTCGATAAGCTTCAACCAGTTCTATTTGTTCTCTGGCTGACAAAAGTTTACCATTAGGTAATAAAATTCTATTTTTTTGAGGAATAAGACTATCTTTATCACTTCCATTATAACGATTTTTTATATAACAATAGAATTTAAGGGCTTTTTGAACATGAGGATTATCACTTATTTTTTCAATATCTTGGTTTTCCAAGGGCTCATAACCCACAAGGGAAGAAAATATATCTTCTAAAATAGGACAAGCATCTAATAACTCTTCTAGAATATCGCGATTAAAGCGCAAGCCAACAGACCTAATATTTTTAATTAAAAAAGCTAATTGCTCTAAATTAAGTTTTGGAGTTAAGGCATCATAAAAAGATTCGTTAATATAAGTAATTACATTATCATAATTACCCATATTCCAAATAGTGCGAATATCATTATTAATATCTTGAACCATTAATTGATAGTTAAGATTGGCTGAAAATTTAGCAACTTTTGCCTCATAATAAGCATTGTCAGCAAAAAAGAAACCAAACCTATTTTTCAATCTTTTGATTAAAAAAATCCTTTTGCTCATACCTTTCCCCTTCGTTTCAACGAACTATAATAACATAAAAATTAAAAATATGCAAAAAAAGAAGAAAAAAATTTATTTTTCCTTCTTTAAACGAGCTAATACTTGCGTACTATCCATAGTTTCAAGCTCTTCTGGATTATGGGCATAAGTTTCAAATATATCTTTAATCCAATTTAATACCCTATTAATTGTAGTTAAGACTTCTAAAACAGGTAAGTTAAGTTCGCCTGCAACATAGGAAATATCCGCATTATCAAAGCCCATTATAATTATTTCGTTAATATAGCCATTCATTATCTTCTTTTCCCAATTAGGTAAGATGTTAATTAAATATTGTAATAAAGGATGACTATAAAAAGATTCTTGATAATTAGCTAAATATTCTCTTAGATTACTAAAGGTGCGATAATAACGAGAACAATTTAAAGAATTAGCCGTAAGACTTTGAGAATTGTAGTGGTCATTATAATCTGGGCCATATACCTCTTGATATATTTTTTGTCTTTTTTCATCAGGACAGACCATAATTCGTTTGGCCTCTTCCGGACTACAATTTAGTTTTTCCCATAAGTAAGGACCAACTTTAATTTCTATCCCTTCCCGGAAATTTGTTAATAAAGAACTCATTTTAGCAATTCCGGCATTGTAATCCTTTTTATCTTGAATCCTCATACTTTTAAAGGTAACACTTGATGGTTTATCGTGAAAATTTTCGCCATATAATCTTGTAAATAATTTATGCCATCTCGTTGAAAGATAACGATTTTTAATACTATCAAGTTCTTCCCTACTACAATCTAATACTTCCCAAAGATATTTTGGACTATCTTGCTTAACAATTTTCTTTAATTCGGCAATTGATGCTTGATATTTAGTAAAACAATTTTTATTTAAAGTTAAATAAGCTGTTATATCTAACGGTTCATCTAAGTTAGGCCCGAATAAACGGACTAAATTAAGGTATTCCGTTGAAGTATGCGAATAAACTTCTTTTAATTCTCCGACCAAATCTTCAGGATAACCAACAATTTGCCATAGATACTGATCATTTAATTCTTCTTTTTGTAGACGGGCATAAGCGTCTTTTAATACGCGACGAGTATTAAAAATACGAAGTTTTTGAGTTCTAGTTATATTAGTTAAATTACTACTATGATAATAAGTATCTAAGTTTTCACCATAGGCTAATTTAAGTAAATCTAAGTATTTTTCATCCAAATTTACTAAAGCAATTAAATCATTTAATTTCTCTTTTGGACAACCAATTACTTCATATAAATAAGGATATTTAGCTAGCCTTTTCTTTTCTTTAATAAGTCTTTCTAATCCATAACGATAACTTTTGAATTGCATACGATCTAAAGTCATTAAAGTAGCAATATCCGCCTTTTGATCTAAATTAGGTCCATGAACAAATTCTAATGTTTGCCACCATTTACACTGAGTAGTATGAGTAGATAAAATACTTTTTAAATCTAAAGGTGGATAACCTAAATAAGTTGCAAGGTCTAAATTTACATAAGGTAAGATTTTATGATTTTGCTTTAATTTAGCTAAGATTGTTCTTAATAAAGATTTATCTTCTAAACTTAAAGTTACATATTCGATACAGTTTAAAGGTAAAGACATGGAACTTCCAAATAAACGCTCTAACAGCCTAAATTCTTTGGTTTCCTCGCCATATATTCGAGATATCGTTTCAAGGCAATCAAAATCTGGCATATTACCCAAATTAGTTAAAGTTGCATCTGCAAAAAATTCAGGATGTTTATAAAATAATTTAATAATTTCATTTAAAGTATTAATTAATTTTTGATGGTTGGCTTCTTCTTCCACGCTTAAATTTTTTAGTACTTCAATATTATTTGGTAAATTAAAATCTGGTCCATATATTTTTTGTAGTAAAGCAATATCACTTTCTTTAAAAGGTACCGTAGTTATAATTTCCTTTAAGATTAGTTCATCACACCAAAGAATGGTAGCTAAAGTTAAGTTTTTATGATTTTCATGAATTGTTTTTAATTGTTCTAAACCCTCTTCATAATTTTCTTTATATTTTAGTAAATGATAAGCCATTGCATCTCGTGGTTTGTCTAAGTTTGGGCCATGCATAGCAACCAAAGTATTATACCAAATTTTTTTCTTCGTTTTATCATCAAGAAATGGTATGATTTCTCCTATATCAAAACCTAATAGTTCCATTAAGGTTGGTGTTTGCCAATCAATACTTTGATAGGATTTGCTTATTTCCTCGATTACTTTATCAAAAAGTTCTCTTCTAGCATATGGTAATTGATATAGTTTTTCAAAATCTAATAGTTCGTCAAAGTTGGGGCCAAATAGAGTTACTAATAACTTATAATTTGTAGAATAAGTTGTATAAATGCCATTAATATAAGTACCATCACAACCAGTTAAATCCGAAAGTTTTATATCCGAGCCCAAAGGAAGATTATAACGTTGATAAAAGTGATAGACGAAACGCAAATATGCTACTACTATATAATAAGCACTAATATTTACTTTTGGTAAAGAATTAAGAACCCCATAATTTAGATTTTCTTGATAAGTTGAGCCAAATAGTGCTGTTAAAATATTTTGCATTTCTAAATCGAGATGTAAACAATTTATTAAATTAGGAATATCTGCAGCAGGACAATCAATTTGGTCGCTTAAAGTTGTAAGTGGTCCTATTTTGGAACTTATTTCTTTTAACTTTTGGATACCCACTTCATACCTTTTTAAATCAATATCTCTTAGATGATAGAAATTATAATAATTTGGCTGTTGATCTAAATTTGGTCCATATACTAGAGTTAAAACTTGATACCAATATTTCTTTTTTTCATTTGGATTTATACAAGCTAAAACTATGTCAATTGAGCTTGAAATTAGAGTATCAAGATGCTCTGGTTCCATTTTTGTTCGTGGTTGTAATTTTTGTAAGTTTTGAATTATTTTTTTAAAATGATTTTTGTTTTTACCCGCCATAACCATATAATGAAAATTATCGCGCGGATTTTTTAAATCTAAGCCAAATAAAGATTTTAAGAAAGTATAATCGGCCTCACTCAAGAAATATTCTATTTTGGACATATCTTCTTCCGACCAGCCAATTAAATCGGCTAGATACATTTCAACATTTTGATATTGGCTTGCTAGGGCTTTTATTTCTGTTAATAAATTTTGATAAGTTTCCTTTTCGGAATCACTTAATTTATTATATTCTGCTATATTTAACTTTTCATCTAAAGAAGGACCAAATAATTTTTCTAGAAAGCTTCGATTCGTAACATTATCTTGAATATCTAACCAAGTATTTTTAGTAATTTTACATTCTTGCCATATAAAATGGGGTTTTTTAGATCGCGTTTTTTTCACCGGCGTATTAATCTTTTTAATGGCATTTCTTGCTAGAGTAGCAATTTCTGGGTCTGTTGTCTTCGGATATGTTCTTTTTAAATCGGAGCCATATACCGCATATAAAGCATCTCTACTTTCTTGAGGCAAACTAAGAACACGACTTTTAACAAGATCCGCATTTTGTTCCGTCATTTGATCCCAGAATGAAGGCTTATTTCTATTTTTTAAATCAACAACAACCTCTTTGGCTAAAGCTACGTAATAATCATATTTTTTTAACTCTTCTTTATTAAGGGTAATAAAATTACTTTTTCGCGTATAGTTTGGACCATATACTTTCGTAAATAATCTTTTAGCCTCACTATCATAGTTAAAAAATATTTCTGCTAAAGTTTGTAATTCTTTAGCACTTTTTAAATTTAAAACTTCATATATTGTTTGCGGTTTATGATAAATGGAACCCTCAACAAAATATTTTTGATATGATTCTTTTAAAGCGAAAATAACACTATTTAGTCTTTTACTTTCAGATGTATTTAAAATTTCTAGTTTTGCGGGTTGATTAAATTGAAAACCATAACATTTTTGTAATAACAGCTTGGAATACTCATTATCTAAAGTATTAAT
This sequence comes from uncultured Bacilli bacterium, assembly GCA_947627895.1. Taxonomy (GTDB): domain Bacteria; phylum Bacillota_I; class Bacilli_A; order RF39; family UBA660; genus Onthocola_B. Next base: position 2,372 of record CANQXV010000025.1, on the reverse strand, counting down.
TACTTTAATTACGGTATCATAATCAATGTTCAAAATTTCCATTAAAGTTTTTTCAAAAAATTGAAAATAATTTTTTAAATGATTTATTCTATTACCATATGCAAATCTTTCTTTAGAACTAAGTTTTTGGAAAGAACGATTATTACTGTATTCCGGACCAAATACCAGTTGCATCAATTTTTGCGTATCCATATCTTGAACTAACATATAATGTCTCGAAGTTTCTAAATCACAACCTAATATATCATATAAATATGGTTCATTGGAATTTTCTTCCCTTATTTTTAGCGTTGGTGTCATTGCTTTAACTAGAGGTTCTGTCTTTTCTTGGCTTGCATTAGACACTGCCGATTTAAGTTTCCTCGTGTTAGTAACTGAAAATTTCGGAATTGCTTCTTGTAAATTCGTTATTAATACTTCATAATTTCTTAATTCATTGAGATCAAATTGACTTGTATCTTCAAGGGATGCATAATTTGAACCAAATACTTTTTGGAACATTTTTTGAGTTGCCGAATCTTGATTTGCCATAATAAGTCTAATTGTTGCAATATCAGTTGCAAAAAGGTCAGTAATATATCTTTCTTTTTTGGGGTTTACCTCAGGCAAAGAAAAATATTGAATTTTATTTTTTAAAGTATCTAAAATACCAGAAATTTTTTCTTGTTCTGAGTTAGTTAAAGCATTCATATTTAAGCGGCCATCGTAATTAGCTCCAAAAGCTTTTTGTAATAATTTTTGAATAGTTGGTTCTTGCTCTTTCATAAAAACTTGAATAACTTCAGTAAGGCGATCAAATATAGCACTTAAATAAGGACCTAATGGCTTGGTCTTTTTAACTAAACCAGTTCGTGGTGAATACTCTCTTTTAGGTGATTTAGGTTGGGGTGCTGAAGCTGGTTGGATAATTGTTTGAACAACCTTTTTCTCTGAACTTTTAATTGTTTTAGTTCCATTTAATTGTTTTTTTAATTCTTGTAGTAAATTATTCAAACTAAACTTTTGAGAAGGTTCAATTTTATTTAATCTTTGCCGATGATCATAATTTTCACCAAAGACCAATTGTAAAAGTTGTTGTCGTTCTGGTTTTTGACTTTCCATAAAGGCTGTAATGGTAGCTATATCTTGGCCTAATATTTCGGTTAAATATGGGCCTGTTTCTAGCTCTTTAGGATCTTTTGCTGCTTGAATAATTTTAACTTCTCCTATTTTGCGAGTTATAGTTGCTGACATATCATCCTCATCATCAATAGTTGTTATTTGTTTACCTTGATGATATTTTTCAAGCCGATGCCGAAGATGGGTAAACCCAAGCGTACAAGCTCTTTTTTCCTCGGCTTGTAAATTATTGAAACTTCCTCTTTGATCTAAATTTTCACCATATACACGGGTATAAAGATTATATAAATTATCAGGAATAGGAATTACTCGCTTACGAATTAATTCCAAGTCTTTTTCGCTACATCTAACGCGATTAATAAAATAGTTACTATTGCGCCACTTTTCAACAAAACATAAATCTTGTAATTCGTTTACTGCTTCGACTAAAGCATACATTTCACTAAATTTTAAATTAATCATTGGATCTAAAATTTCATCACAATTTGGACCATAACATGTTTGTAAAATTCTTAACGATTTAGGAGATAACGAACTTGTTAAAACAGTCGTTACAATGTCTTTTGAACAATTCATAATGGAAAATAGATCTTTACCTAAAATGCTTTCAAAAGTTATCTCCGAAATTTTTCCTTTTAATTCCGAATAAGTTATTTTACTTAAAAATAATTGATTTAAATATTTTTGAGTTACTTTAGGATCATGAATTTGCCAAAAAACAAGAGCTGCTTTTTGAGATATATGATTTTTCGTAATAGCATATTGTACTTCATCATCTAAATCCAATACTTTTAAGGTATTTAAAAGATGCGAAACTGATGTTCCCTCATAAGTTGCAATATTTTCTAAATCTTGGCCATCTTTAATTAACTCAACAATCCGTCTTGCCTTCATTAATTGGTCACCTTGTAGTGACGCATCATGAGTAGTATTAGCAAAATCTTTTAGTTTTCTACTTCGCGCGGGATGTTTTAGTTTTCGTAAGGCTTTAGCCTCAATTTGGCGAATTCTTTCCCGCGTAACATTAAATTCCGCCCCGACAGTTTCTAGAGTTCTAGGCTTACCACCATCTAAACCAAACCGCAGTTCTATTATTCTTTTTTCTTTTGGGGTTAAAGTTTCTAAAGCAAAAGCAATTGCTTCCTTCATTGCTAAGTTAAAGTTTTCTTCTTCTACGGAAACCGCATTTTCATCAGTCACAAAGTCTCCTAATTCACTATCTTCTTCATCACCAACTGGAGCTTGTAAAGAAA
>CANQXV010000024.1 GCA_947627895.1 uncultured Bacilli bacterium | reverse complement strand
GGTTATGTGAAATATTATTTATTTATATTTTAGCGAACTTTAATTAAACAACTGATATTTTTACATAAGAAAGGAATTGAAAATGTTAGAAAGATATAAAATAAGAGTCATCAAGACATGGGATTTTGAACTTGATGGAAAAAGTAAAGAAAATATTGAGGAACAATTAAAGTATATAGTAACTCAAACTAAAATATTGGATTTACCTGAGGTAAAGAAACGATTAAGATGGAAAATTAAAAAAGTTAATGAAAGGAATAGAAAGAATTATGAAGAAAATAATTAGAGGTAGTATTTTTTATGCAGATTTAAATCCTATTATTGGTAGTGAACAACAGGGATTTAGACCTGTTTTAATTTTGCAAAATAATATTGGTAATAAATATAGTCCTACTACTATGATTGCACCTATTACTACAAAGGATTATAAAGGAAGAAAACAACCTACTCATGTTGAAATTAAACAATTTAAAAAAATTAGACCTAATTCTATTATATTATTAGAACAAATTAGAACTATTGATAAAAGTAGATTAAAAGGTTATGTTTGCAATTTAGATGATGAAGAAATGAAAAAAGTTGAAAAAGCAATACGAGTATCACTAGGCTTAAAGTAGATTATTCTACTTTTTTCTTATTCATTAAATAAAAAAAATATTCATAAGGTTAAAAGGAGGGATTGTATGGACAAAAAGAAAGAATTAGTAATTTGTGTTTATGATGATAATGCACCTACTGTAAGCGAAAAAATTTTAGAGGCATTTGAAAGATATTTAAAATCAACATTACAAAATGCTAAACCTTTATAAATTTGTACATTTGTAATAAATTTATAAGCATTTTATAATGGCTGTGTTATGTGGAGTTGGTTAAGAAGAAAGAGAGGTTGTAGATGATAGATTACTTAACTGATAAAACATACAAAGCAGGAGCTTATTTAAGGCTTTCAATAGAAGATGAGAACAAAGATATTGAAAGTATTAGTATAAAAAATCAGAGAGCCTTTATAAAAGAATTTGCTTTGAAAAATAATATTGAAATATATGATTACTATGTGGATGATGGTTATTCTGGTGGCAACTTTGATAGACCTGCATGGAAAAGATTAATAAATGATATTGAGAATGGAGTTATTGATTGTGTAATAACGAAAGATATGTCCAGACTTGGTAGAGAGTTTATTGAAACAGGTAATTATATTTTTAAATATTTTCCTGAACATAATATTAGATATATTGCTATATTGGAAGATTATGATACTTTAAATCCAAATGGATCAGAAGATATGCTTCCTTTTAAAGCAGTTATCAATGATATGTATTTAAAAGATATATCAAAAAAAATTAAAAGTGTTAGACATGACATGATGGCAAAAGGAGAGTTTGTTTCTGGAACTGTTCCTTATGGGTATAAAAGGTCAGAAGAAAATAATAAGATACTTGTTATTGATGAGTATGCAGCACCAATAGTTCAAAGAATATTTGAAATGAAAGATAGTGGTAAAACTGATGGCATGATTGCAAGAGTATTAACTGATGAAGGAATACTTCCTCCTGATGTTTATAGAGGCAAGAAATTGAAATATACAACTATTACTACTAATTTATGGAAACCTTGTACTATTCAGCATATATTAAAAAATGAAGCATATATTGGTACTTTAATTCAAGGTAAGTATGAACGAGTAAGTTTAAAATCTAAAAAGAAACGATTGTTACCAAAAAATAAGTGGGTAATAAGAAAAGGTGTTTTGCCTAAAATAATATCCAATGAACTATTTGAAAGAGTTAATGCGCCTAAACGAAAAACTAATATAAGATATAGACAATATGATTATTTATTAAAAGGTTTAGTAGTATGTGCAGATTGTGGTGTTACTATGTCAGTAAGAAGGGTAAAAAATCAAACTGATTCTACAAAGATAACACCTATATATGTGTGTAGGACTTATGCTAGATATAGAAATAATGTATGTACTATGCACTATTATAGGGAAGAAGATTTAAATGAACTTGTTTTAAAAGAAATAAGAACAGTTTTATTAAAATATTCTAAAAATGAAACACTAGAAAAAAAATATGAAACTGCATTATGTGATTTTAATGTATTAAAAGAGTATGAAAATACATTAAAAATTTATAAATCAAAAATAGTAACTATTGATAAGGCAATAAGTGAGTTATATAAGGATAGAGCAAACAATATTATTTCTACTGATGAATTTTTTGGAATCAAAAGTGATTTGGAAAAAGATAGAAAAGATTATGAATCTAAAATAACAGATTTAGAAATAATTGTAAGTGAATCTAAAAATCTATTAACTGATCAAAAGACAAAAATGAAATATATTAATAATTTTTTAAAGGCTAAAAATCCTGATAAAGAAATGTTAAAAACTCTTATTAATAGAATTGAAATTAATGAAGATAAGACAATAAAAATATTCTTTAATTTCAACCTTAATGAGGAAAACAATGAAAGATAATAGAATTACAGTTGCTTATGGTAGATTATCAATAGAGGACTTAAATAAAGAAAATGATTTTTCTTCTAGTATTTATAATCAATTAGGCTTTATTAAATCGTATGCAAAAAGCATGGGGCTATCAATAGATAAGGAATATATCGATGATGGTTATTCTGGAATAAATTTTGATAGACCAGGTTTTGAGAAATTAAAAGAAGATATTGAAAAAGGACTTATTGGAGTTGTAATAACAAAAGATTTGTCCAGACTTGGTAGAGATTTTATAGAAACTGCTTATTATATAAGTGAGTATTTTGCTAGATATAATGTTAGATATATTGCTATCAATGATAGATTTGATAGTGATAATCCTGATGATACCAATCAAGATATAATGTTAAGTATTCGTTCACTAATAAATGATAGATATGTGAAAGATGCTTCAGTAAAAAGAAAACAAGTAGCAGAAGCAAAGACGGAGGAAGGACAATATATTGGTTTTATTGCACCTTATGGATATAGGATAAAGAAAATCAAAGATAAAAGAACTCTTGAAATTGATGAATATGCTGCAGGAATTGTTAAAAGAATATTTACTGAAATAGCTAGTGGTAAGACAAGAGAAGATGTTGCAGATGAACTTAATAAAGATAAAGTTATACCACCTGTTATTTATATGAGAATGACACCAAGTAAAAATAAAAAATATTATTATGATTGGTCGGCAAATGTTGTATATAGAATATTAAAAAATAAAACTTATACAGGTAGAATTGTTAAAAGAAAATCAAGTAAACAGGACTATCATCAAAAACAAAGACAAGTAATACCTATAAGAGATAGAGAAACAATAGATAATTGTCATCCTGCTATTATAACTGATGAATTGTTTGAATCAGCTAATGCAAGATTAAAAGTAATGAAACGAAAAGAAAAAAACGATTACAGTGGTTTGTTTAGTAAGTTAGTAATATGTGGCGAATGTGGTAGAACAATGACAGCTTGTAGAGTAAAAAGAGAAAATGGTAATATAAAATATCATTTTGAATGTACGAGAGTAGTAGATAGAACTCCATGTCCAAATAGAACTATTGCAGATTCAAAATTAAAAGCAATAGTAAGTGAAACTTTAAAAGAGATAATAAATAATTATGTTGATGAAGATGATATTACTACTAAAGCAACAAAAAATTTATTAAAAGCTGAAAGACCTAATTTAAAAATTTCTAATTTAAAAGATGATATAGAACTTCATAATGTAAATATTAGAAATTTATATTTGAAAAAGACAACAGGTGAAATCAGTTTGGATGAATTTGTAGAAAAGAAGAAAAATGAAACATTTTTAAAAGAACAATCAGAAAAATTATTAAAGAAAGTAATGGAATCTAAAAATGAAAAAGTTAGAAAAGAAGAATTGCTTGAAAAATATAATAAATTTATTAACAATGATGAGTTTATTAATAATGTTATTAGAGATTTAATAGATAAAATTGTTGTTTATAAAGACAATACCATAAAAATATCGTTTAAATTTGGTTTGGGAGAGCCAAAAAAAATAAAATTATTTTAGAAAGGAATGGTTATGAAAGACAATAGAGGTTATAGAGAAGATTTAAGAGGTCATTGGTTTGGTAGTGGATCGTCAAATTTCTTTTATGTTTATAAAGAAGATAATACCCCAATTTGGTATTTAATCAATGAGCAAGAAAATTATTTGATTAAGATTGATAATAAAGAAATAAGTAATGTATTAAATTATACTTACTATGCACCTGCAATTAGTAAAGATTCATTAGAGTGGTTAAAAGATGAACAATTATCTAAAATTAAATATTTTGATAGTTTTGAAGAATTCAAAGAATGGTACGATAAAACTATGCAAGAATTGGAGGATGAGAACAAAAATGATAGAGATGAAAGATAAGCCATTAAAAATAATTTGTTATTGTAGAATAGGTAATGATCGAGAAGAAGAAATAAATACAGAAGAAAAAAAGTTGCAAATCAAACTAAATGAAAGATTAAAAAAATTATATTATCCACATAAAACAAATTATTTTATTTCAAAGTTAAATTTTGATGGCAAACGAAAGAGTTGTCTTTAATTATTATTGATTTAGTTACTTAACAATCGTCAGCAGATGGTGACGAAGAGTATTTAAATAGGTGTTTAAAGTTTTATAAAAAAAATAATATTTTAGCTATTGGCAAAAAGATAAATGAAAAAAATACTTATGAACAATTAATGCAATTATTACAAGAATATAAACCAGATATTTTAATTGTTACTGGTCATGATGCCTATTATAAAAAGAAGGGTAATATTAACGATTTACATAACTACAAGAATTCAGCTTACTTTGTTAAAGCCGTAAAAGTTGCTAGAAAGTATGAAAAAAGCCATGAAAAGTTAGTTATAATCGCGGGAGCCTGTCAAAGTAATTATGAAGAATTAATAAAAGCCGGGGCTAATTTTGCATCGAGTCCTAAACGCGTAAATATTCATACATTAGATCCAGCCATTATTGCTAGTACTATTGCACTAACTGAGCGAAATAAAGAAATTGATTTAATAGAACTTTTAGAAAAGACGAAATATGGTAAAGATGGTATGGGTGGAATTATTTGCAATGGTTTAATGTATGTTGGTTATCCAAGATAAGGGGGATTAGATGAATCTTAATGTCATTAAAGACCAAATAAAAAATAATCTTAATAAGAAAGTTTTAGTAAGTGTTTTTGGTTTAAGAAATAGAGTTGATCGTTTTGAAGGTACACTTTATAAAGCTTATCCGAATATTTTTACAGTTTTGATTCGGGGTGAAGAAAAAAGTTTTACCTATCGGGATGTTATTACCGGAGAAGTAAAACTAAAATATTTGTAATATTTGTAAAAATTATTGCAAAATAGCAATAATTAAAGTACAATATATATAGAATTGTGAAATAATTTGGAGGTAGAAAAATGGAAATTACAAAAGTTAGAGTTCACAAAGTGGAAAGAGAAGGTTCTCGTATGAAAGGATATGCAACAGTTACAATTGATGATTGCTTTGTTGTTAGAAATATCCGCATTATTGAAGGAACAGATAAATTATTTATCGCAATGCCTAGTCGGAAAGTAGCCGAAGATAAATACGAAGATATTGCTCATCCAATTAATGCTGAAACTAGAGCAATGTTCGAAGAAAAAATTCTTGAAGAATATAACAATCCAACAACTGAAGAAGAATAATTTAAAGTTGGTAATAAGGTCAACAATTAATGTTGGCTTTTTCTTTACTTAAAAAGTGTCAACTTTAGGTAATATTATTGCTATTATGGTTATGTTTCAGGTATAATATTTCCAGTGGCTTTATAAGTCTAGGAAGAGGATAGTTATGCGAAATTTTATATTAGGACTTCTTTTATTAATGGTAATTAGTATTTTATATATGTACCCGAAGGTTGATAGTAGGGATTTATCTTTATCGCAAGATGGTATAGTCAATACTTTCGTTCAAGATAATGATTTAAGTCAATAAAGTAATACATTTTTGAAAACATGAATACATTATTAAAAGTAATGTATTTTTTTATGGAGGAAAGCATGTATGTAAAATATTTATATAATAGTCGTTTAAAAGATGAACGGTTTTTAATTGGAGCTAAAATAACTTTTGAAGAAGAAACAGGTATTCGAACCCAAGAAATATATGTAGGTACCTTTTATACTTTAGAGGAATTCCTAGCTTGCAAAGAAAGTTTAGGTATTAAAAGTAGTGAAGATTTTATTAAAGAAAAATTTGTTCAAGATGCATCCATAGGTATAGTCTATTTTCCTAATGTAGGTAAATTTGGCTTTTTAGAAGCGGAAGACATAGTAGTAGCTAGTATTGAAGAATTAAATAACAAAATATCTAGTTATTTTGATGAAGAAAATAAAAGCCGAAAAAGAAAAAAAGAATATTTTTAATTTTAAATCATATATTGGTAATGGGAGGACAGGCTATGGAAGAAAAATTAAGCTTTGGTAGTCAAGAGTTTCGGATGATTGACCGGGCCAGTGTCGCAATAAGTGGGATAAACAAAATAATTAGTTTTGATGATGAAGAATTTCTTTTAGAATCAGTCATGGGAAATATTCATCTTAAAGGCGAAGGGTTGGAATTATTAAAATTGGATACTAATGATGGTAATGTAAAAATTAAAGGAAAAATTAATAGTTTTACTTATTTAGATGGTCGGGAAAAAGTAAAAGAAGAATCCTTTATAAATAAACTATTTAAGTAATGAATAGTTTATTGCAGATAAAAACCTTATTATTTTCTTTTAGTTTCGGAAGTCTTTTCTTCTTTCTTTCTAAGTATAATTTATTGTTAATTAAAAATATGAAAATAATAAATCGTTACTTAGTGACAATCGTATTTGTAGTAGATAGTGTTTTATTATATGTATTTTGGCTTTATAAAATTAATCATGGTTATTTCCATATCTACTTCTTTCTAATGTTTATCCTAGGCTTTTGGTTAACCTTTAGTCTTTATCCCAAATTATTAACTAAATTTAAAGAAATTTTTAAAAAAGTAAACAAAAAATAAGTAGTTTACTTTTTTAGTGCTATAATGTTTATGAGGTTGATAAAAAAATGAAAAAGAAAAATGATAATTTAAAAATTGTAATCATTATTTTAGGTGTAATAGTAGTTATTTTACTGGGTATTGTTATCTTTTGCTTCGGAGAATTATTTGAAGAACGAAGAGAGCTAAAAGACTTTTACCAAGAAAATTATTATAATGTTGATAAAGATGTAAATGATAATGTTCAAAATGATGTTAATGAAACAATTGAAAATAATGACACGACGGATGATAAACAAACTGAAAAACCATCAAGCGATGATAATGATAGTACTAAAAAATATATTACGAGAGATAATGCTTTAGATATTGCTTTAAATAATGCTAAGGTTAAGAAAAGTGACGTTTATGATATAAGTGTCGAACTTGATTATAAATACAATCAAACAGTTTATGAAATTGATTTTAATTATCAAAATTATGAATATGAATATTACATTAATGCCCAAAGCGGAAAAATACTTCATTCTTTTAAAGAATTAGATCATTAATATGTAAAATATATGTAAATATTGTAAATAATAAAAGTGATGTGTTGTCATCACTTTATTTTTTTTGTATAATACTTTTTAGTAAGGATATGGGCCTATGAAAAAGACTAAAAAGGAGAAAAAAAGACTAATTATTATTTCGGTTATTATTATGGGATTATTAGTTTCCCTTGTTTCTTCAGTGGCTAAAGATTGGGGTACCATTTTAGAAAATAAAAAGAATATTCAAGAACTTTCGAGTGAATACGATGAGCTTTTGAGTGAGGAAGGAAAACTTAAAAGTGAAGTTATAAAATTACAGGATGATGATTATGTCGCAAGATATGCGAAAGAAAAATACTTATATTCATCTGATGGCGAAATAATTATTCGGATGGATTAATAATTTCATCAATTAAGCCATATTTTAAAGCCGAAGGAGCATCCATAAAATTATCTCTTTCGGTATCTTTTTCAATCGTTTCAATATTTTGATTAGTGTTTTGGGCTAAAATTTGATTTAATTTTTTCTTTAAGGCAATAATTCTTTCCGCGGCAATTTTGATATCACTGGCTTGACCTTGGGCACCACCTAGTGGTTGATGAATCATCACCTCGGCATTAGGGAGAGCTGCTCTTTTTCCTTTGGTGCCACTTGCTAAAAGAAAGGCGGCCATGGAAGCAGCAAGACCAATCGCAATAGTTTTAACATCACTTTTAATATAATTCATCGTATCATATATGGACATCCCTGCAGTAATAGAACCACCAGGACTATTTATGTATAAATAAATATCATCATTATTTAAACTATCTAAATAAAGAAGCTCCGCAATAACAATACTACTTAGGGAATCATTTATTTCACCAGTTAAAAAAATGATGCGGTCTTTTAAAAGCCTAGAATATAGATCATAAGCATATTCTTTATTACTACTTTTTTCTAAAACTGTTGGTAAAAACATTTTTATAATCACCTCATATAATATATAAGTAAAAAATGTAAAACATATTCAAATTATCTATAATTTTTAATGGTTTTATGTTATAATTTTTTATGATTAGGGGAAATGATATGGATACTATAAAAATTACTTTTGATAACCAAGAACATAATTATCCTATTAATACTAGTTATTATGAAATTAGTAAAGAGTATCATTCTATTAATTCTGTTTTAGCTATTAAAATAAAAAATCAAATTTTTTCATTACATAAAAAAGCAACGCATGATGCTAAAGTAGAATTTTTAACAGTTAATGATTTAATTGGTAATAAAATATATAAATCAGCATTAAAGTTTATCGCCGAAGTTGCATTATCACGATTTGATTCAACAATGGAAATAAGCTTTTTACACAGTGTACCGAAAGGTATATTAGGTGAGGTAAAATCGGCACGTATTCTTACGCAAGATGATATAAATAAAATCAAAGACGAAATGGAAAGTATTATCGCGGAGGATTTAGTAATTGAAAAATTAAATGTTTTACCGAGTGAGGCCATTAAATATTACCGCGCTAATGGTCAAGATGAAAAAGCCGATAATATTCAAAGTATAAATGATAAAGCCGTTGTTTTATATCGCTTGGATAATCACCTAAATTACTTTTATTCGGAAATGCCGTATTCGACAGGCGCTATAAAAGAATTTAATATAGTCTACTTGGGTAATAATCAAATTATATTGTTATTTCCAAATCTCGGCGATAATGGCGCAGTTCCCGAATACACGCATTATGATAATATTTTAGATTCCTTTAAAGCGGGTAAAAAGTGGTTATCAGCTTTAAGTATGCCCTATGTAACTAATTTAAATAAAACAATTGGTAATGGTAGTATTAAGAATTTTATTCAATCTAATGAATTAACTTTTAGCTTAAATATAGCGAAAATTGCTGAACAAATTAGTCAAAATAAAAACATTAAATTTGTTTTAATCGCCGGTCCTTCATCCTCGGGAAAAACGACAACTAATAAAAGACTTGGCGCATATCTTTCAGCTTTAGGTTATGACCCTATTAATATTTCACTGGATGATTATTTTCTAAATCATGAAGATACCCCCCGAGATGAAAATGGTAATTATGATTTTGAATCTCTCGCGGCGATTGATGTTAATTTGTTTAATGCTAATATTACGGATTTACTAAATAATCAAGCGGTAAAACTACCAACATTTAACTTTATCACGGGGAAAAGGGAATATACCGATAAAGTTATCAGATTAAAAGAAAATAGCATTATTTTAATTGAAGGCTTACATGCTTTAAATAATAAAATAATGGAAGGAATAGGAAAAGAATATAAGTACAAAATATATTTAAGTCCGTTTATTCCCATTAATATCGACCGCCATAATTATATTTCAACTTTGGATTTACGCCTTTTGCGCCGAATTGTAAGGGATAATAGGACTAGGGGATATGATGTAAGTGCCACGATTGATAGTTGGCAAAGAGTGCGCGATGGAGAAGAAAAATATATATTTCCTTTTATTCATCAAGCGGATGTTATAATTAACACTGCCTTAGCGTATGAGGTTGGTGTATTAAAAGTATATGTCGAACCTTTACTTTATTCTGTAAGTATTGATTCCGTATATTATGAAGAAGCAAGGCGTTTAATTTCATTTTTAAAACAATTTTATACTATTCCAAGTGAATATGTAAATGATGATTCTATTTTAAGAGAGTTTATAGGAGGGAAAAATAATGATTAAAGTAGCAATTAATGGATTTGGAAGAATAGGAAAGTTAGCTTTTAGACAAATAGTAACGGGAACCGATTTTGAGGTCGTAGCTATCAATGATTTATCACCTGCGGAAGATTTAGCGTATCTTTTAAAGTATGATAGCATTCATGGTTCATTTCATGAAGATGCCATCAGTTGTGATAATGAAAATATTATTATTAATGGCACAAAGAAAATTAGAGTTTTTGCCGAAAAAGATCCGGAAGTTTTACCTTGGAGGGATTTAGATGTTGATGTTGTACTAGAATGCACAGGTAAATTTACAGATTTAGAAGGAGCTCAAAAGCATATTAAAGCGGGAGCCAAAAAAGTTCTAATTTCCGCGCCTGGTAAGGGAGAGATGAAAACTATCGTGTATGGTGTTAATGAAAATACTTTAGCTCCAGAAGATGTAATTGTTAGTGCTGCTAGTTGTACAACTAATTGTCTTGCTCCAGTTTTAAAAGTTTTAGTTGATAATATTGGCGTTGTTAAAGGTTTTATGACAACAGTTCATGCTTATACTAATGACCAAGCAACTCTTGATATGGTTCATAAAAAGGGAATAGCCTCCAGGAGAGGCCGGGCATCGGCTGCAAATATTGTGCCAGCATCAACAGGGGCAGCGAAAGCAATTGGCTTAGTTATTCCCGAACTTTTAGGCAAAATGGATGGAACAGCTTTTAGAGTCCCAGTTCAAGATGGTTCGGTTGTTGATTTAACAGTTGAACTTACCAGAAATACCACAGTTGAAGAATTAAATAATTTATTTAAAAATAATCAAAACGATACTTTGAAATTTACGATGGATCCAGTTGTATCTAGTGATATTCTTCATAAAAAATATGGAGCTTTAGTAGATGGGGCTTGTACAACTATCGTGGAAGCCGATGGAAAACAATTAGTTAAAGTTGTTGCCTGGTATGATAACGAATATGGTTATACCGCCCAAATGCTTAGAACTGCAAAAAAGATGTTTGAATAGATTTTAAAGATGATCTAAACATTTTATTTTTAAGGAGGCAAAATGAAAAGATTAGAAGAAATTAACATTGATAACCAAACCGTAATTATGCGGTGCGATTTTAATGTTCCTTTTAAAGATGGTAAAATAACTGATGATAACAAAATTAAAAATTCTGTGCCTACTATAAAATATTTATTAGAACGCAATTGTAAAATTATTCTTTTAAGTCATTTAGGTAGAGTAAAGGCTGAAGAAGATAAAGATAAAAATAGTTTAAAAGAAGTAGCTATATCTTTAGCTAATTTACTTAATCATCAAGTTAAATTTATAAGTCATTGCTATGGGGAAGAGGTTAAAAGGATAGTTGATGCGGGAACGAATCAAGATATATTTTTATTAGAAAATACGAGATGGATGGATTATCCGGAAAAATTAGAAAGTAAAAATAACGAAAGCCTTGCTAAATTCTGGGCTTCTTTAGGCGATGTTTATATTAATGATGCCTTTGGTTCATGCCACCGGGCTCATGCCTCAACCGCGGGAATTGCCAAATATATTCCGCATGCCATTGGCTTTTTAGTAGAAAAAGAAATAGATAATTTAAAAGTTTTAATTAACAATACTCCCCGGCCTTTTACAGTTTTCATGGGTGGTGCTAAAGTAGATGACAAACTTCCAATTATTAAGTCTTTACTTCCTACTTGTGATTATTTGCTTTTAGGCGGCGGTATTGCTAATTCTTTCTTAAAAGCGCAAGGAACTGATGTTGGTGCATCCCTAGCAACCACAGATGAAGAAATACTAAATGAACTTAGAAGTATCTTAAGGGAATACGCTAGTAAAATAATTTTACCAACGGACTTTGTCAAAAATGAAAATGGCGAAATTTTAGATATTGGTCATGAGTCTTTAGCCAATTATCAAAAATATTTGGAAGCAAGTGAAACAATATTTGTAAATGGTACCCCTGGAAAATATGAAGAAGAGGCTTATAGTAAAGGAACTAAAACATTATTTAATATTTTGGCTAATACTAAGAAATGCGTTATAATAGGTGGAGGAGACACCGCGGCTGCTGTGAAAAAGTTTGGGTTTGATTCGGCCTTTACTTTCATTTCGACTGGGGGAGGAGCAACTTTAGAATATATTGCCAATAAAAAATTAGAAGCATTAGAATGGATGGAGTAAATGAAGTATTTAGTTTGTAACTTAAAGAATAAAATGGGGTTGCAAGAATTTACAAAATATAATACTAGTTTAGAAAACTTATCAATAGGTAATGTTAACTTAGTTATGGCTTTTTCGAATATTTATTTAGCTAGGGTTCAACCTAAGCACTTTGATATCGCATCTCAAGATATTACAGCAATTATTGATAGTACGGTAACGGGAGAAATAACTGGTTATCAATTACAAAGTTTAGGAGTTAAATATTGCCTAGTTGGTCATAGCGAAAGAAGAATTTATAAAAAAGAAATTAACATTGATTTTATTAATAAAATTAATGAAGCCCAAAATAATGAATTAAAAGTTATTTATTGTATTGGGGAAACAGAAAAAGAACGAGAAACTGGCTTAACGGAAAAAACATTGGAACAACAAATAAGCGAAGTTTTAAATAATGTTGAACTTAAAAACATTATTATTGCTTATGAACCAGTTTGGGCTATTGGAACTGGGAAAACACCAAGCAAAGATGAAATTAAAGATGTTATTACTTTTATCAAGGATTTAATTAAAGAAAAATATGATTTAGAATTTAAAGTTTTATATGGAGGTAGTATTAATCCGGATAATATAGATGAATTTAAAAACATTTCAAATCTTGATGGTTTCTTAGTTGGAGGAGCCAGTTTAAATATTGGTAATGTCCAAAAAATGATTAATACGTTAGATGAAAATTAAAGCCAAAACTTGGCTTTTTTTGTATCAAATAAAATTTTTTCTACAATATTCGACAAAGATTTACAAAGATTGACATCGTTAGACATTCTTTTTTGTGGCTTTTTGTAGAATCTTCTTTTATAATGTAAACATGTGCACAAATTAGATGAAAAATCAAGGAGAAAAAACTATGGATAAGTTAGTGAAAGTTGTCGTATTAGACGATAATAAAGTAGTAACTAGTAGTATTCGGAAGTATTTCTTAAGTAGTGCCAATATTGAAATTGTAGAAGTATTTAGTAATGGAAAACCAGGGTTAGATTATTTAATAAATAACTCTAGTTCCTATGATATGATTGTTTTAGATATTATTTTACCAAGTATTGATGGAATTAGGATCTTAGAAGAATTAAACAATCATCATATTTATAAAAAAGTAATCATTTTATCAAGTTATAAAGATGATTATACTATTCAAAGAGTTAAAGATTTAGGGGCTTCATTTTTTATGCTTAAACCTTTTAGTTTAGAATCTTTAGAAAAAAGAATTGTGGATATTAGTTCGTCGGCCCCAATTAAAATTAAGATGATGGGTGATTCAGTTGAACTTGAGGTAAGTTCTATTTTACATGAATTAGGTATTCCATCACATCTAAGAGGTTATCAATATATTCGGGATGGGGTTATGTTAATGTATGAAAATGAAGCTAATAATACTTTAGTAACCAAAGATGTTTATCCCGAGATTGCCACACGTTATGATACTACCTCATCTCGAGTTGAAAGAGCGATTAGACACGCCATTGAAATTAGTTGGATTCGTGGTGACTTACGCTTAATGGAAGATTTATTTGGAAATAGCATTGATTTTGAGAGAAGTAAACCAACCAATGCCGAGTTTTTATCAACAATCGCCGATCGTTTAAAAATAAATAAAAGAATCTTTTTAAGGTAGATAATGCCTTGTTAGCAATTTGTAATTTTAGGAATATTATGTTATTATTTAAAGGAATAAGAAAGGTTTTGTTAAAATGAAAAAATTGTTAACAATTATTTTTGATGGCTTTGGTATTAGAGATGAAATAAAAGGAAATGCGGTTAAAACGGCAAATATGCCCAACTTTAATCAAATGTGGGAAGAATATCCGCATGCTTTACTTGGTGCAAGTGAAGAAGCAGTTGGTTTAAAAAAAGGCCAAGTTGGTAACAGCGAAGTTGGACATTCGACTATTGGGGCCGGAAGAGTTTTAAAACAAAATGAAGTTTTAGTTGATGAATTCTTAGCTAATGTTGATTTAGAAAATGAAACGATTAAAGACCTTTTAACTAATAAAGATAAAGATATTCATATAATGGGGTTATGTAGCGATGGTAATGTTCACGCGGGTGTCGATGATTTTTTAAAAATGTTTGATTTTTTAGCAAACCAAGGATTTACGAAAATTCATTTTCATCTTATAACGGATGGTAGAGATACTGCGATGACGGTAGCATTTAAATATATAAAGATGATTCAGGATGCTATTAAGAAAAATAAAGTTGGTGATATTGCGACTGTCTGTGGTAGATATTATGCTATGGACCGGGATGAAAATTGGGACAGAACTAGCCTTTATTATAATTTAGTTACTAGAGGTGAAGGAAGTCTTTCCCTTGATATTGAAAGATCTTTAAAAAACTCTTATGAAAAAGGAGTAACTGATGAATTTATTAAACCAATTATTGTTTCGAAAAATTTAATTAAAGACGGTGATGTTCTAATTTGGATGAATTATCGGGCTGACCGTTCCAAACAAATTTTAACAGCTTTAACTGATCCGGAATTTGATGCTTTTCATCCAAAGTACATGCCCAATTTAAAAGTTTATACGTTGTTTAATATTGATAAAAAAATAAAAAGTGAAGCTTTTATTGAAAATTTAAGTGTTAAAGAACCTTTAGGAATATATTTAAGTGAACTTGGTTTAACTCAAGCTAGAGTCGCCGAAAGTGAAAAGTTTCCTCATGTTACTTACTTTTTTGATGGTGGTTACAGTGGCAAAATAGAAGGATGCGATAAATTTCATATTCCGTCTCCTTCTGTTGCAACTTACGATTTAAAACCGGAAATGAGCGCTTATCAAGTTACTAAAAAAGTAATTAATTGTATGGAAAATGATTATGATTTTATCTTAGTAAATTTTGCTAATCCAGATATGGTAGGACATACTGGCAATATGGAAGCAGCAGTTAAGGCTTGTGAAGTTGTCGATGCGTGTCTTGGAGAATTAATTACTGCCGCGGAAGATAATTTTTATAAAATCATTTTACTCGCAGATCATGGTAATTCGGATACAATGTTAAATCCGGATGGCACACCTTGTACCACGCATTCTTTAGCAAAAGTTCCGTTTATCATAAGGGATAAAAAGATTGGTTTACAACCAGAGGGAACGCTTGCTAATGTAGCTCCCACAATTCTAGATTACTTAGATATTGCCGTACCAAAAGATATGCAAGAGGATGATACAATTTTAATAGATGGTGATTAAGATAATAGCAATATTATCTTTTTTAAATCCTAACTTTTTTAAGAAAAAAGATACTTAATAGATGAAAGGCAAAATATGGATAAAGAATTAATTGAAAAATATGATGGCCAACTATTTAGATGGTGTTTGGGTAAATGTCATAATTATTTGGATGCTGAAGATTTAAAACAAGAAATATATTTGCAAATGTATGAGGCAAAGAATAAAAATATTATTATTCAAAATACGGAACATTTTCTTTGGAAAGTTGCTTACTATACTTGGTGTAAAAAAGCTAAAGAATATCTTAAATGCAAAAGAAATATAACCATAACCGCGGAAATGGAAAATATCCTTAAAAGTGATATAGATATTTTAAAAATGGTGGAAACTGAAGAAATTAAGAGTATTTTGGATAACAACATTACTAAATTAAAGGAACCTATTAAAACAATTGTTATTCTTTATTATTATAATGACCTTTCAATTAAGGATATTGCGTTGCTTAAAAAAATGAAAGAGAGTTTAGTTAAATACTATTTGTATGAAGCACGTAATAAATTAAGGAGGATTTTTGAAAATGAAAGATTTTAATGAAATAAGAAATTTAGCTCAAAAGTATATTGATACTAAAAAGGATAAAGAAACAATACTATGGGATCCAATTTTTAGATTGGAAAATAATAAATTATGTTTAATGTATGCCATTGTGGAATTTTGTGATGAAGAAAAAAAGGATTATCGGATTAAAAGACCAACTGAATGGTTTATTCAAGATATAGAAAGTGGCGAAATTTTAGAATATTATAATATTCATGAAAAAGATTTTACTACTATAGAAGAAGTACCCTTGAATAGTTTATTTGCTAATACGGGTAAAAGTATTGTTTATGATTATAATGTCTTTGTTGTTGATAGTTTTAGAAAATGGGAAAAAGAAATAAAGGAAGAATTAAAGAAAAAAATTGCTAATACTACATATAAATTAGATCAAGAAAAAGTAATACAAGTGAGCGATGAATTAATTAGTCCGAGGGATTATGTTTTAGCTAATTTAGATGCTAGTTTAGAAAAAATGCATAATATTGTTTTTTATGATTTAGGCGATGCAATAAGAGATGCTTATAGTGCTTATTATGGTAGTTTATTTGCTAGTATTCGTAAAAAATATTTAGAGGATAAATCAATCGATAAAGAATTAATAAAAAAATATTTAAATTTAATTAAATATTTATGGCCAGAATCTTACCAATTAATTAATAAAATGACTAATATCTCTGGTGTTATTGATAAAAAATTTGATTTAGAAATAGAAGAAATGTTAGAAAATAAATAATATAAAAAGTAAACTATGGAATTTAAAATAGTTTACTTTTTTTCTAGTGTGCCGTGCATGGCATATATCTAGTTGGTGAAAGTCCAATACACGCGTAAGTATCGACGAAGTGTTAGAGAAGCACAAAACATTAACAGTGATGTTAGGGCTAAAGGAAGTGTGGAACAAAATCGAGGGCTAACGAACAGAAACTTACTATAAGGCTATATAAAAGGATAAGGTTGCTAGACAAACCAAAGTCCAAAAGATACTCGTAACTTTATGTAGTAAAGTAAGTAGCTAATCGAGGAAAGATATATGTTTTACCGCGGGAGGTCTCATAGACATGAAAGTCAGGGAAACGACGAGGAGTACAAAGACAAGTAATGGTCGAAAAAGGTTTGCTATGAGAAGTCAGCAGAGGTCGTAGTACTAGGAAACTAGGAAGGACTGAATAATTTGTAGTTTTTACTACTGAAATTGGAA
>CANQXV010000023.1 GCA_947627895.1 uncultured Bacilli bacterium | reverse complement strand
TTGCACAACACGCTTAACACTTAGCAAACCTAGGTCTAACCTAGGCTTGCTCATTTTTACTGCAAAACTAAAGATATTTAGATAAAAGAAAAAGGTCAACCTTTAACGCTGACCTTAACATCTTAATATAAGAATAGAATAAATGATATTACAAAGAATATTAATCCTAATACCATTGTTGATCGACTAATAAATAATTCGAAGCCTCTTTCCTTCATATTTTGAAATAGGGCATCATTACCACCAGTAATAATTGCTCCGGCATCACTAGCCTTATTTCCTTGAAGTAGAACAATAGCAATTAAAAGGATTGAAATAATTAACAAAATATTTTCTAACATTTTCTCACATCCATTCTTTTTTAATTTTCTTTATCTTCGGCTTTTGGTTTCCGCCGTTCAGATGTCTTTTTTTCTTCTGGTGTTGTATCTATTTCGCCACCATTTACAATTACTTCAATTTGTTCTTTAGTAATTGTTTCATATTTCATTAAAGCATCACTTAGCTTCATAATCAAGTCTTTATTATCACCAATTATCTTTTTAGCATCTTTATAGCAGCCTTCGATAATAGCTCTTGTTTGTTGATCTATTTCTAAAGCCACTTGATCAGAGAAGTTTTTAGATTTGGAGTAATCACGACCTAAGAATACACCTTCACTTTTTTCTTCGTATTGAACTGGTCCTAAATCACTCATTCCGTATTCTGTAACCATGCTTCGAGCAATTCTTGTTGCTTTCTTAAAGTCATCACTAGCGCCAGTGGAAATTTCTTTTAAGAACATTTCTTCACTAACCCGGCCCCCTAGTAAACCAGTAATTTGCGATAACAATTCATTTTTAGTTAAAACAGCCATTTTTTCTTCTTTCGGTAACATCATGGTGTACCCACCGGCCATTCCTCTTGGAATTATAGTAATTTTATGAACTTCTTGCGCATCTTTTAATTTTAAACCAATAACGGCATGGCCAGCTTCGTGAATACTTACTAACCGTTTTTCTTTATCGGTTATTTTTCTGGTTGTTTTAGCAGGCCCTAACAATACTCTATCCGTTGCTTCGTCAATTTCATCCATAGTAATGGCATTTTTATTTCGACGAACAGCTAGTAAAGCGGCTTCATTAAGTAAGTTTTCCAAATCAGCGCCACTAAAGCCTGGAGTTCTTAAACTTAAATTACTTAAATTAACATCACTAGCTAATATTTTATTTTTGGCATGAACTGCTAAAATTTGTTCTCTTTCTTTCGAATCTGGTAGACTAACTGTTACTTGACGGTCAAAACGACCAGGACGAAGTAAGGCTGGGTCTAAAACATCAGGTCGGTTAGTCGCTGCGATTATAATAATACCTTCGTTTTCACCAAAACCATCCATTTCGGTTAGTAATTGGTTTAAAGTTTGTTCTCTTTCATCATGGCCACCACCTAAACCAGTACCTCTTTGACGACCTACGGCATCAATTTCATCAATAAAGATTAAACATGGCGCATTTCTTTTGGCTTCTTTAAACATATCGCGAACTCGGCTGGCCCCAACCCCAACATATAGTTCGACGAAATCAGAACCACTGATAAAGAAGAATGGAACATTTGCTTCACCTGCGATTGCTTTAGCTAGTAAAGTTTTACCAGTTCCGGGAGGCCCAACTAATAGAACACCTTTAGGAATTCTCGCCCCCATTTTTTCAAACTTTTTAGGATTTTTAAGAAAATCAATTAATTCTTCAACTTCTTCTTTTTCTTCTTTTAAACCAGCGACATCTTTGAAACTTTTCTTTTCATTGTCGTTACTTAAACGAGCCTTACTCCGCGCAAAATCCATTGACCCTTTATTCATATTAGCAACTCTAGATATTAAGATATAAATAACTACCACACTTAATACTAAAGGTAAGATATTAACTAATATATATAAGAAAATATTTTCTCCTGGATCAGATTCTGTTTTATAAGAAGTTATCTTTTCATTATTTTCAATTAATAACAAAATATTTTCTAATTCACTACCTATAACCTTAGTAGAAAAACTTTCATTTTCCTTGTAACCTTCCAACTTACCAGTTAAATAGTAAATACTTTCATTACTTTTCGGCATTACCACAATTTCCGTAACCGCATCTTTCTTTAATTCCGCGATTAATTCGCCTGTAGTAAGTTCATTTACTTTATTGCTTTGAAAACCTAAAATACCAAATACTAATAAAATTACTCCTAGTAAAATCATATATGGTAAAAAGTTTTTAAAACTATCATTCTTGCGTGTTTTTACATTCATCCTTTTCTCACCTAACCTTATATTCAATTATTATATCATACTTTTCATTTATATTCTTTGCAAATTTTGATTTTTTTAATCCTGGTATCCAAATAAGTTCATTATTACTATCAAATACCAAAGGAATATCGCTTCTTTTAGCTAAAGACACCTTTTCATCAATAAAAATATCTTTAACTTTTTTATGGCCCTTTAAATTCTTAATTGCTATCTTATCACCATTTTGACGATTACGAACATATAAAGGTAAAACTATTTCGCTGCTATCTAATCTAATGGTATTATTTGAGTTATCATGACTATCATTTTTAAATATTAATTCCCAAGTATTAGTTTTTAAATCTTTTTCTAAAGGATATCTAAATTCCTGAAGTTCTTGTTTTTTTGTAATCGTTAATTTCGTATAATCCTTTTGACCAATATAACCATTGTTTAGACTTACCTCACCATTGCTCTTAGTTAATAATTTTAATAAGTCTTGCATATTTTTTTCACTAACCTCAAGCCAATCTTCTTTTTGAACTTCATTAATTAACTCAGCAATTACTTGGCGTTTAATAAATTCACTTTCACTTGCAATTTTTTTAACATCTATTTCCTTATTATTAATTACCTTTAATTTATGAATATAGTCTTTAATAAAGTCATCATACATTTGGAGTTTCCTACTAAATTGTTGATACTTTAAATGAACACTAGCCTCTTCCTTTTTTAAAAAAGGTAAGACTTTTTGCCGATAGCGATTCCGTGTATATTTTAATGATTTATTACTTTTATCAAGACAGTATGGAATATGATGTTTCTTATTATAAGCTAAAATATCTTCTTTTGTGTAATCTAGTAGGGGTCTTATAATTGTATAGTCCCTATTCTTACTTATTTTTTTAAAACCTAAATACCCATCAAGAGTACTACCCCGAGTTATGCGCATTAAAATAGTTTCAATTAAATCATCGCCATGATGGGCGGTTGCAATAAAGTGGGCACCGTTTGCCATAGCTACATCTTGGAAAAATGCATATCTTTGCTTATGACCTTTCTGTTCACTAAATCTATCGCACGAAAAATCAAGTTCAGTAGTGGCATATTTAATTTTGTTAATCTCACAATATTCTTGTAAAAATAAGGCTTCATCCCTACTTTCAGGTCGCAAATTATGATTAACATAAGCACAAATAATATCAATATTTTTTAACTTTCGAATCTCACAAGCTAAGGCAAGTAGACACATGGAATCAGGGCCACCACTACAAGCAACTACTAACTTATCATTATCATTTAAAATTTGATTTAAAAATTCAATTGCTTTTTCCATTTTTGCCTCGCACAACCTATTGTATCAAAAAATTAAATTTATGCAAGATTATTATTTCAGATTTTTTAAATTATAAATTAGCATTTCCAAAATGGAACCATCTAATATTTTATCTGGATTAGTATTTTCATAGTTACTCCGATGGTCTTTAACTAATTTATAAGGTTCTAATACATAACTTCTTATTTGACTACCAAAGTTAATACTTTTATTTTCACCTTTTAAAGAAGCTAACTCTGCATTTTTCTTTTCATACTCTAACATATATAATTTGTTTTTTAACATGGTTAAAGCTTGTTCTTTATTTTTTAACTGGCTTCGCTCATTTTGACAAGTTACCACCGTCTTAGTCGGTAAATGAGTAATTCTAACCGCGGAGTTGGAAGTATTAACTGATTGACCTCCAGCCCCTGATGAATGATAAACATCAATTTTTAAATCACTTTCTTTTATTTCAATGTCAATATTCGTATTAATCTCGGGCATTACTAAAACGGAAGCAAAAGAGGTATGTCTTCTATTTCCGGCATCAAAAGGTGATTTACGAACTAACCGGTGTACTCCGGATTCTAGTTTTAAATAACCATAGGCATACATCCCTTTAATTTTTAAAGTTACACTTTTAATTCCCGCTTCTTCACCTTTTTGGTAATCAATAAGTTCATAACTAAAATTATTCTTTTCACAAAAGCGTTCATACATTCTTTCAAGCATTTCGGCCCAATCACAGGCTTCTGTTCCTCCAGCCCCCGGATGAATTTCTAAATAACAATTAGATGCATCAAACTCGCCACTTAAAATAACACTTGTTTCCATATCATCTAACCGCGTTTTTAAATCGGCAAGAGTCTCATTAATTAAAGCTATAATTTCAGCATCATCCGTCGATGCAAGTAATTCGATATTATCATTTAAATCTTTGGCTAAAGTTTGATATAAATTAACATCTCTTTTTAAATAAGTTAATTTTTGATTTATTGCATTAGCATTAGCAATATTTGACCAAAAGGCAGAATCTTGACTTTCTTTTTCTAAAGTAGCAATTTCTTCTTGCTTTTTAGTTAAGTCAAAGAGACCTCCCTAAAGATTCAAGGTTGTTTTTTAAATCTTGTAATTCCGTCATTAAAATATTTTTATCTTTCATTAAAATCACCTTTTTTCTTATTTTAGCTTATATTTACCAAAATGCAAAGTTTATTTTTCAATTACTAAAAGATATGGTGCTATCTTATTATCTGTATTTCTTTTTATATAATAATTAAATTTACTTTTTTCAACAAATTCCCTTATCGCTATATCTTCTTTATTTCCCTCATCGTGTCCGGGATAAATACAGATAAAAATTTTACCTCCTTCAAGTAATAAATTATAAGCTTTTTGAATAGCAATAATTGTCGTTTTAACAGTTGTGGTTATCTTTTTATCACCACCTGGTAAATAACCTAAATTAAATATTACCATTTTTACTTTTTCGTCTATCTCTTCATCCATCAAGGCATGACTTTTTAAATATAGTTTAACATTAGGATAATCTTTGGTTCTTTCTTTAGTTTCCGTGATTGCACTTTTTTGAATATCAAAGCCATAGACTTTACCAAGTGGTGTTAGGGATGCCAAAAACAAAGTATCATAGCCTTTACCAACAGTTGCATCCACTACCACATCATTATCTAAAACTAAATCTTTTATTTCTTTTCTTACCTCATTTAAAATACTTTTATTAAAACCTTGGAAAGTTTTTCTTTTTACTAGATTGCCATTTACTAAACTGGCCCAAGACATAGAATAAATAACTATGTTATCATTTATATTTTCTAAAAAGTTACTAATTAAATTAATATCTTTAAGTGTACCTTTTATCTTTAAACCATGAATTTTCCAAGTATTTAATTTCGAGGTTAGCTCTTCGTTAAAATCCCTAATGTTAATTTTTAAAATTACTTGATAGTGTTGTTGATGTAATTTTTGAAAAATAGTTTCATAATCATCAGATTTAATTTTATTAAAATCAAGGCGTTTATAAACTCCACCTTTGTAGTCATTATTTTGCTTATAATATTTTAAAGTATAATACCTTTTGTTATTATTACTATATTTATATAGATTAGAAATATCCGTCATTATAACCTCACATTTTTATGCCTCCATTATACCATACATTTTACCGATATTTATGGAATTTTCATAGACTATTTGGTATAATTATTAATGAGGTGAAACTTTTATGTCAAAAAATATAATCAAAGGTATTTTAATGTTTGGGGTGGCTTTAGTTTTATATTATTTTATGCTACCACCTATTAACTTAACAAGTCCTGCTTTCTATGAATATTTATTTGTCTGTGCTTTTATTTTTATTTTGATTAATGGCGCTAGTCAAGTAGAGGCTATGATTCGTGAAAGGAGAATAACAAGAAGGTTTTCTATTGTTGGTAACTTTGCTATTCTTCTAGGAGTTATGGCTTTAATATTTGTTGTTAATTTCTTTTTATCGCCACTATTCCATGCGAAAAGTTATAGTTCTAGAATTAGTGTTGATGAAACTCATGAATTTATTTCCGATATTGCTGAAGCTGATTTTTCCAAGTTACCTTTAATTGATAAGGCTAGCAGTCAAAAATTAGGTGACCGCAAGATGGGAGAATTTACGAATTGGGTTAGTCAATTTTATGTTAGTGATTTATATACCCAAATAAATTATAATAATGAAATCATTCGGGTAACACCTTTAGAATATGCAGACCTATTCAAATACTTTGCTAATGCTAAAGAAGGAATAAAAGGTTACATTACGGTTAATTCAATTGATGGTAGTGCCGAACTTAAAACCATGGATAAGGGTATGAAATATATGCCAAGTGCTTACTTTTTTGATAACTTAAACCGAAAATTAAGATTATCTTACCCTACAACGATTTTTGATAATCCATCATTTGAAATAGATAACGATGGTAATCCATATTGGATTGTACCAACAATTAAATACTTAGGTGTTGGTTTAAAGAAAGAAATAACAGGGGCTATTATTTTAGATCCTATCACTGGCGAAAGTAAAAAATATTCTTTAGAAGAAATTCCAACTTGGGTAGACCATGTTTATAGTGCTGAACTTATAATTGAACAAGTTGATAACTGGGGCGAATATCGTAATGGTTTCTTTAATTCCATCTTTGGTCAAAAGAATGTTATTAACACCACGGAAGGTTATAATTACTTAGTTATGGATGATGATGTTTATCTTTATACTGGTATTACATCTGTGGCTTCTGATGAATCTAACTTAGGCTTTATCCTAGTTAATCTAAGAACTAAAGAAGCGCATTATTACTTAGCACCAGGAGCTGAAGAATATAGTGCTATGGCTTCCGCGGAAGGTTTAGTTCAAGAAAAAGGTTATGATGCTTCCTTCCCACTTCTTATCAATTTAAATAATAAACCAACCTACATTTTAAGTTTAAAAGATGCCGCGGGCTTAGTTAAAATGTATGCTTTAATTGATGTTGAAGATTATCAAAAAGTGGTAGTTAGTGATGCAAATCTTGGTGTTGATGCTTTAGTTGAAAAATACTTAGCCGAAAATTCAACTATTGATACTAGTGCTATTAAAGAAAAAACTATTAGTATTAAATCCATAACTAGTGCCGTATTAAATGGTAATACAAGTTATTATATTGTTGATAATGATAATAATTATTATATGGCCGATATAAGTGTTGCTAAAACTTTACTACCATTCTTAAAAAAGGATGATGAAATTCAAATTACTTATAGTGAAGATACGGTTAGTCAAATAACAAAAATCACCAAAAAATAAACTCCATGAAAATTGGAGTTTTTTCTTACCTAAAATTTAGGATCTTCATTAATAAAATCTTTATCCATTAAAAGTTCGTGAATTTCTTCTTCTTTAGTATCTAAAAAGACTTCTTCAATTCTATCAACCCGACACTTTTCGGCATTAATAATGGCTTCTACTTTAGATACTGCCGTATCTAAATAATCGTTAACAACGACATAATTGTATTTGGTTACTTCGTTTATTTCTTGATAGGCTTTTCGAAATCTTTTAATAATTTTTTCATCTGTATCCGTGCCTCTTAATTTTAGTCTCCGAAGTAATTCTCTTAAGGTTGGCGGCATAATGAAAATACATATCGCCTCAGGAAATATTTTTTTAACATTACTGGCGCCTTCGATTTCAATTTCTAAAATTACATCAATCCCTTGTTTTAATTTAGAAATAATATTTTCTTTCGGGGTACCATAATAGTTACCTGAATAGTTTGTGTATTCTAAAAAATAACCTTCATCGATTTTCTTTTTAAATTCTTCTTCACTTACAAAATTATAAGTTACACCCGGAATATCATTGCTTCGCATCGCCCTTGAGGTTGTCGAAACTGATACCCAAAGACTATCTTTATTATGTTCTACTAACTTATTAATGATACTTCCCTTTCCAGCTCCACTTGGTGCCGAAATAACAATTAATGAACCTCTTTCTTTTTGCTTTATAATCATTATCTCACCCTACTTAGCAACGCTTGTTATCTCTTGTAATTCGAACCGATATTTTTGAGTTACATTCGGGTATTTTTCATGGTCAACCTCAGATAAAAACATCTCTAAGGGTCTTATCCATAAATTACAGTTGTCATATAAGCTTCGATAAACAACATATTTTTCTTTGGTTTCAGAGTTTGTTGCTACATCAATTACAAAGTAATAATCTCCTTTAAAATGTCTATAAATAGCATTAGTTTTTATTTCTCTCATATTTTCCTCTCCTTTTTAATTTATATATTCTTTAATTTCTTCGCTTATCCTTTGCGATATATTTTCTAGGAATGTTGAAAAAGAATTAACATCCAAATACTTTGTTTCTCCCTTTTCCGAATGGGCTAAATAAGCAATATTTTTTGCAAGCTTTTCCTTATTAATATCACCACTTATTTTTCCTAAACAATTTTGTAAATCTTCTACATCTAGTTTAAACTTTTGAACTAATTGGGCATTTATTAAGTCGTATTCATGATAAATACTTTTATTTTCAAATATCTTTAAATCTCTTATATTATTGGGAATATATTCCTCTAAAAAATATTTATCTAATAAAAGATGCGTAAAATAACCTAATTCCAATTTATTTTTTAAGTTAAGTTTCTGTTTAAAGAACTCAGTGTCGGGTATAATATAATACTTTCCTGGAATTTTATGATGACTATTGCTGTTATTAACTACATCAGGTAATAAGTTACCTTTTAAAAAATCGGAATCATTAATATGTAATTTTTCACTTACTAATTTTGCCACTACCATATGGGAACTTATATTTGGCATGTTTATTAACACTCCTTTATTTATCTTTATTAATAAAAACCTTCATTTAAAGTTCATAAATCTCTTTTTTTGCTTTAAATTACGTCATTTTCAATATTACTAACACTTGCAAACGTCTTATTCCGTAACTCTTTATACAATGGGCTTTTTTTATAAACATCTT
Organism: uncultured Bacilli bacterium; assembly: GCA_947627895.1. Lineage (GTDB taxonomy): Bacteria > Bacillota_I > Bacilli_A > RF39 > UBA660 > Onthocola_B. The sequence goes on along the minus strand of CANQXV010000023.1, from coordinate 8,616 downwards.
CATTTATACCCTTTGCTACTACTTTTCCTTTTTCTAAAACTATTACTCGATCTGCCAAAGTCATCATTTCTGGTTTATGCGTAATCATTAAAATTGTATGATCTTGCTTTAAATCTTCTAAAATTTCTCCGATTTGAGTTGTTGAACTTGGATCTATATTACTTGTTACTTCATCAAATATTAATATTTCGGATTTAGTTAAGAGGGCTCTAGCAATAGCTAATAATTGCTTTTGACCGTCAGATAATATTCTTTCTTCTTCCTTTATCACGGTATTATATCCTTTTGATAAACTCATAATGTAATCATGAATTCCTACTCTCTTACAAGCATCAATTTGATGCTGAAAATTAGAATCAACTAAAGATAAGTTATCTCTAATACTCATTTCAAACACAAAAGGTTTTTGAAATACTCCAGAAACATTAGTTGCATAGGCTTTCCTAGTGTAATTATAAATACTTTCATTATCTATTGAAATACTTCCAGATTTAACTCTATCTAATCTATATAGCAAATTAACTATAGTAGTTTTACCAGAACCACTATGACCTACTATCGCCGTTATCTCGTTGGGATATACTTTAAAAGAAATATTATTTAGTATTTTATTATTATTAATTTCATAATTAACCCTATTAAATTCTATAAGTCCATTAATATAATCATTTGTTATTTCTCCAAAATCAATGTTACTTTCAGATGTATAATCGAGAATATTTTTTATTCTTTTAACCCTAATTCCATAATTACTTAAATCTAGTAAAAATGTCAGCATATTATCAGTACAAGTTATTGTTAATTCAAAATAACTAATTAATAACACCAATTTATCAATAGTCATTCTTCCAGTTGTAACAAGATAGCCAAGAAATATATATAATAATATTTTTCCAATATAAACAATATACGGCATATTACAATACCTATCAGTCAAGGCTTTTCTTTTTCCTTTATATTCTTCTTTCCATTTAATTCTTGTTTTATCTAGTTTTTTATCAAGATTTGGCATCATATTTAAAGACTTTACTTGCTTTAAATTAATTAACATTTGATTTAAAGTATCAATGACTTTATCTTCATATTTTCTTGTTCCTTCATAATATTTAGAAACTTTTTTAGAATTGTTATTCATTAAAACTATATAAGTTATATCTATAATTACGGCAATTAAGGCTACAACAATATTATATGAACTAAAAATTATAAAAATTATAATTAGTTGAAGAAACCGTGTTAATGCCTCCGATGCTGAATCCATAACATCAACTAAATATCTAACGTCATCACTGGTTGTATCAACAATTTTTCCCTTCGATATTTTACCAAAAATGGAGTCATTATTAGATACGTGTTCAAATAATTTTTTTTGAACTTCTAAGTGATAATAATTAGCTAAAGTAGTATACGTATGATAATTCCAATTTAGCATACTATAGTAAATAACATAAAATAATATGTATAATAAAGCATAATACCAAATGCCATTAAAATTATTATTGGTAATTACGGCGATAATTCCTGATATTGCAATTGGTGGTAACAAACTAGATAAATTATATAAACCACAACTTATAAACATTTGAATTACAACACCGAATTTATCACCTGCAATTTTAGTTAGAGATTTTACTGTTTCAAAATACCTTTTCATTCCATTTCTCTTTATTTAATATCTTTTTCGTATTCAATATCGGAAACTTCATATTTTCTTTTAGAAGCAATGGCATTAAGAAGTCTAGTTGATCCCCAACCAATAAATGCTAAAATAAAGAAATAAATAAATCCAAAAGCTGTAAAAGTAGGGGCTGATTCTGTAAATAAATCAAGTAAAGCCGCACCGGCACTCATTGATGTAACGATAGTCAAACTTTCTACTGATTTACTTGTTACATCAGCTTTTAACCCATCAAATAATTTTTGAGCAGCGGATACATAATTTTTTGTCATATTCCATAAATATTTTATATAATCTAATGTATCTCGCAATGTTTCATATCTATATCCTGATATTGCTAAAAATTCAGCAAGTTCTTGATCACTTTTAGCAATTTTTTCTCTTGTGGAAATATACGTTCCCATTTGATTAATACGCCCATCAATTAAATTGATTGTCTTAGCATATCCTTCTAACTTTGTAGTGAATTTTACAATTTCAGAACCCTTAACATGAGCATTTTCTTTTACAGCATCAATTTTTTCCCATATTATTCGATGGATATTTAAATATCTATGCAATTGACCTTTAAATTCTCTAATAAATATTTGTTCTTCAATATATCTTTCAATATTTTCACACGATTGCTTTTTGTTATTGATGAAATAGTATTTATCTCCTCGAATAACATCATATTTAGTATTTTTAAACTCAAAATATTTTTGTCTTTCAGTTTTTGATAGTAGGTTATTTATTTCGTCTTTAGTCGCATTATCACAGACAATAAAATAGGGATATACTGTTTCAATATTAGCAAGTTCTTTTGGTACCGGAGCTCCTAAACTAAATAAATAGCTAAAAGCCGGTGATAATCTTTTTTCATAATAATCTGTTACCTGATTGATATCTGAAAATAGTGTATCTTCACTAACATGTTGATTATTTAATACTATTAAACCGTCTTCAAATATTTTTACCTTTATATTTAATGCAGTTGTAAACTCAACATACTCTTCTCCCGAAACACCATAATTAATGTTACCAATTTCCAAATTTTTTAAATACTCATCAAGCTTTTTTTGATCTAAATTTAATTGACTTTTTCCACTTCTTAAGAAATCATAAATTTCCGATAATTGTAGCATGGTTCTTTGAAACCAACCACCAACATAAATATTACTTATTTTCATCTTTCACACTCCTAATTAATATCTTTTGTAAAAAATTTAGCATCCATGACATCAAATCCATAGCTATGATAAAGGCCATGGGCAGCTATCCTAAAATTTTTCGACCATAATTCAACACACTTACAATCATTTTCTTTGGCAATTTTGAAACATTCATCCAACAATTCAGTTCCAATATGTTCACGTCTTAACTCTGGTTTAACACAAACATGATTTAATATTGCATAAGTATTCATTTCTTCATACATGGTTGGAATTATTGTAAGTTTTGCATGCGCAACAATTTTTTCGTTTAATAAACCAACAATATAAATTTGATTTTGGTCATTTTCTGTTTTTTTAAAATTTTCCTTTGCATAATCTAAAGATGTATTTTCGTCAAAACACTCATTACATAAAATAATGATCGGTTCTACATCTGCAAAAGTAGCTCTTCTAAATAATACTTCCATTATCGCTCCCTCATCATTCTAAGTTTATAATTAGAATACTTTCAAAGTATAGATTCATTATATAATACATTGTCAAATTTTAAAATCTCTTAACACATTTTTTACAAAACTTTACAGTTTTAAAATTTTCAAAAAATTACTCGTAGGTATTAATAAATTCAGCAAGTATATATTCTTGCCATTCTCTACACATTTTTCCTATATATTCCTGAGGATTTACCCATAATACCACGTGATCTTTTTCGATTGGGTTGGTGACTTTTTTATCAAGTTCTCCTATATATACGTTAGCAATTACTTCTAGATACCCGTGTTTCTCAGCATATATGTAGGAGCCTATTTTATCAAATTCTCTAATATTTTTTAATGAATAACCAGACTCTTCAATTAATTCTCTTTTCAATGCTTCTAGGGGTGTTTCTGATTCTTCTATACCTCCTCCTAAATAAAAATAATCTTTACCATCTGTTACGATACCGATTTTATTATCCTCTTTTCTAATAATAATCGCATATGCTCCCGGCCGTTTTTTATATGTTATTTTAGAATTTCTTTTATTTATATACTTCATAATACTTTTATCTCCCAACAACCTTTTTATTAAATTAAAAGGTTATATATTTTTTCAATTACCTATTAATTTTCATTTAATGAATACTCTTTTATTAAATTAACATGAGGATTGTATATCCATAAATAAGCGACTTTACCTACAAACGGTTTAAAGATATCTTTAGATATTATTAATGCCCTGCTTAAATCATCATTAGTACACAAAGTAACATGTGGCTGGTAAATTTTATTTTTTCTAGTTTCTAATCTAAATTTATTTAATCCTCTATCAAATAAATCTTTAATTATATACAAATCATTTTTACTAAAAGGCTCTACATACAATGTTTTATTATCAAAATTATTTAAATTTTTAAATTCTATATTTAATATTTTTATATCATTTACTATTTCATCAACATATTTAATAAATAAATTTTCATTATCACAAATATATAGATCAATAGTAATATGGGGCCGCCAGTTTTTTTCTTTATCAATAACGCCTTTTTCTTGTAAAGTATTTTTAATATTTTGAATAATTTCTTCCGTTTGTTTATCAAAACCTAATTGTAATACGTAATCATAAGTTTTATTTTCTTTTGTTTTCTTAATATAATTATATATATCAATCCAGTTATCAAAAATCGGTATTTTATCTTCATGATGGTTAATTGCATTTAAACAAATTGCTTTTATACCATATTTTTTAACATCCAAACAATTATTTATATTATCATCTATAAACAAATCAACTTTTTCTTCTTTACAAACTTTTCCTTTATTTCTAGCATTTACTATTAGTTTATCATAATATATATTATTCTTTTTTAGCCATTCTTCACTTTGCTTATATGGATCATCATGAAACTCAGAATCTCTCGCCGTAATTATGTAAATTTCATAACCCTCTAGGTGCAGTTTATTTATAAATTCCAAAGTTCCTTTTCTTGGAATAGCGTTGGTAGTAATATTTTCTTGAATGTCTTTTAAAAAATATTTAAGTTCTTCATCTGTAAAGCCAAAAGCTTTTTGATATATATTTCCATCATTATTTTTATCTATTAGATTTAAATTTTTCAAATCTAGATGTTTATTTAATCTAGTTGCGTACATGTAAGCCGCATTATTTAAGTCTTGTTGAATATCCGTAAGAGTATTATCAATATCTATACCAATTCTCATTCATTGTCACATCCTTTTAAAACATAAAATAAAATATCTTATTTTAGGCCTATCTTTTCTTTTATTATTCATGGAATCTTAAATCGTCCTATATTATTTTCGCTTGCTTGGGCCATTAGTAAAGCTTTAATAATCATTTTTTAAGCATATCAAGTTATGATTATTAAATGCATAAAATTTATTACATATTTTATTTATTTTATCATTATGCGTTACAATTACTAAAGTCTTATTTTTAAAATATTTTAAAATAAAATTAACTACAATTTCTTCAGTATGCTTATCAAGATTAGATGTAGATTCATCTAAAATATAAATTTCCTTATTCATTAAATAACTTCTTAAAATATTGATTCTTCTTTTTTGACCTGTAGATAATTTTAATCCTTTTTCGCCTACAATAGTATAGATACCTTGTTTAAACTGTAATAATTCATTTAATTCCAATTCATTAAAATATTTTATTATCTCATCGTCTGATATATTTTTATCTAAACATAAATTATCTTTTATTGACATATTAAATAATTCTGTTTCCTGACTGACTATACCACTATCTAATTTTCTTTCTTTAATATCAAAATTATCTATCAATGCTTTACCTTTATATGAATTAATATTACCTATTATTAAATTAACTAATGATGTTTTTCCTTGGCCAGATTGACTCATAATAGATATTTTGTCATTTTTATTTATAATAAAATTATCAACTTTTATTTCTAAATTTGTTTCAGGATATTTTATAACAATATCTTGTAATTTAATTTTCCCAAAATCTTTAATTATTATTTGCTTATCAAATTTTTTGAAAATAATTCTTAACTTGTTTTTTATCGCCTTAAGTTCATACCAACTAATAATATTATTAGATAGTTCTTCAAACACAAATCCCATTTCGACATGAATAGAAATATAAAAGGTTATTATACCTAAAGTATCTATTCCATTTGATAAATCAATTACAGCTTTAATAAGCCCTAAAAAGAAAGGTACAATAATTAAAATATTACGGAATACTTCTTCAAACGAATAATATTTAACATATTTTTTGTTTTCTTTATTGCATTTTTTTCCTTCTTTTTCAATTTTATTTAGAAAATAGTTATCATTATTTAAAAGTTTAACTGTTCGAACATTGCTTATAAAATCATTATAAACTGATGAAAATTCATACTCTTGATCATATAAAATTTCTACTTGCTTATTCGCTTTTTTTAAAATTTTAACACTTAAAAATACACATAAAACACTAGTTATAAATGATATTATAAATAAGAAAAGGGACTGCTTAAATAATGTATAAAAAAGAAATATAAATGTTACTAATATACTAACATATTCAGTCTGTAATATTTTCTTTACCAATTCACATATCTTACTAATAATGTTTTCAAAATAACCCGTTTGATATTTCGAAATGCTTTCGGTTGGAATTTTAATTAATTGTTTATAAAATTCTAAATACTGTATATTAGAATATTCATATAAATAGTTATCACTATATTTTCTTAAAAGGTAATTTCCTCCAACTCTTAATACTTTTGATACAATAAAAATTCCAATAACAATAATAGCTTTTTTTACTGTAAATGGTAATGTTAAAAATAAAGTAAAGGCAAATGGAACAAAATAATAAATAAAATCTAAAAATGCCTCAATTAATAAACAAAATATGATTTTTCTTTTATTAAGACTTTTAAAAATAAAATTAATATTTGCTTCTTCCATAGTACTCCCTGCAAAAATACATTTTTTAATTCAATTATTACATAACTAACCGCATTCATTGTACCATAAATTTCTTATTTTAGCTATTTTATAATTCAATCCTCACCAACTCTTTATAGGTTTCGCTTTTTTATTAAATCTTCATAATTTCCCATCCATTCAACTTTACCTTTTTTTAAAACTATAAGATTATCAGCAGCTTTCATTAATTCCTTATTATGCGCGATAATTATTAAAGTATGGTCTTTTTTTAAATCCTCTAATAACTTTATTATCTTATTAGTTGTATTGGGATCTAGAGAAGAAGTAACCTCATCTAATAGTATGATTTCAGAAGTTGTAAGAAGCGCCCTAGCTAAAGATAATAATTGTTTTTGACCACCACTTATATTATAAGCATCTTCTTTTAAAATTGTATTATATCCATTAGGCAATGACATTATAAAATCATGAATTCCAACACGTTTGCAGGCATCAATTTGTCTTTTTTTATTAGAATCTATTAAAGATAAATTTGCTCTAATACTCATATCAAAAATAAAAGTTTTTTGATTTACAATACTAATATTTGAATAATAAACATCTTTGGAATATTCATAAATATTTAATTTATCTATCAGTATTTTTCCACTATCAACTTTATACAATCTTAAAAGAAGATTAAATATTGTAGTTTTTCCTACTCCTGTTTGACCAACGATTGCTGTTATTTGATGGGGTTTAGCCACAAATGAAATATTATTTAATATTAATTTTTTATTATATTTAAAAGATACATTCTTAAATTCAACAATTCCATTAATATTATTATTATTAATCTTTCCATTAAGTTTTAAAGATTTATTATTATAATTAATTATTTCATTAATTCTATATAATGAAACAGACTCTTCTCTAATAGATACATCAAAATTTAGTATATCATTAATTGACTCTTTAGCTTTATCATAGTAGGAAATTAATAATATAAATATTGCGATTTGCAATTTGGTTTTTATAAGAAAGAAAATTAAAATAACATATAAAACTATTTTACCAAAATCAATAATTAAACTTAATATAGTTTTTCTAGTAAAATAGTATTTTCTTTTTAAAAAGTAACTTTCTTTCCATTTTTTTCTATACCCATCTAATTTGTTGTTTAATTTATCACTAATACCAAAGCTTTTAATATCTTTTAGTCCTATTAAAATCTGTTGTAACATTCCTGTTATTTTATCTGCATAATGTATTTGTTTTTTTAAGTAATAAGTATTTTTCTCATTACATTTTTTAGCAAAATGATAATATATTATATCTATTATAATTACATATGTAGCAACTAAAAAACTTTGTTTTATAAAAACAAAATATATAACAAATAATCGTAGGAATTCAATTGTTAACTCTATTATAAATGAAGGAATTTCGGCAATATTAAGAATATCTATATTTGATGAATTAATAATTTTTCCCGCGGGTATCTTTTTAAAATATTCTTCATCATAATTATAAATACTGTTTACCAAAGTAGTATGTACATCTACATAAGTCTCTTTTAAAAAGTTGGCATAGCACCAATTGGTACAATATGATCCTATTTTATTCACTAAATAAGTTAACCCTAGCATAATGACCAAAAATAGAGATTCGCAATAAAGTTCATTCGTCAATTTTTCTACTATTAATGATGCATAAAAAGGTACTAATAAACTTATTAATACATTAATTAAATCAACAATTATAAATGTTATTAAGTACTTATTTTTAAATTTTACTAAAGAAAAATAATCTTTTGTAATTTTAATATTTCTTGTAAACATATACTTCACCAATATAAATATAGAATACTAAGAAATATATGTCTTTA
>CANQXV010000022.1 GCA_947627895.1 uncultured Bacilli bacterium | reverse complement strand
CTCCTCCTTTATCTTTTGTTTGGCTATTTTTATTATATCATCTTTTTATTTATCAGTCATTATGTTTAACTCAACTTAATGGAAATAATATACAAGGCTAATTATGAAGAAAATGTTAGTTTAAAACATAATTATAAAATTGAAGCTTTAGCTAAAGTAAATAAGATTGATTTTTATTTAGAAAGAGCTTATAAATTAAAATATATTAGTCAAAAACAATGTCAAGATAAGTCTCAAGAATTAATTAAAATAAATAAAATGTTATATGGATGGTTAGAAAATGAAAGAGTACATAACCATACCTAATTTATTAGAAATATATGAAAAAGAAATAAGTAAAAATGTTAAAAATAAAAAAAGAGTATATCAATTTGAAATAAATAAAATGCAAAATATAGGTAATATTATTACGATGTTAAATAATAGTAATATTGGGCATAAACATTATAATATTTTTTTAATATATGAACCAAAGGTTAGATTAGTAATGAGTCTAAGTGTTAAAGATAAAATTATTAATCATTTTGTAACTAGGTATATTTTAGAAGCTAAATTAACAAAATATTTAGATATAAGAAATTGTGCAACCAGAAAGAATATGGGAACAGATTATGCTATTAAATTAGTTAAAAAATATTTAACTAAGATGAAGAATAAATATGAGTGTTTTTATGTATTAAAAATAGATATTAAGAAGTATTTTTATACCATAGATCATAATATATTAAAAAAGATGTTAATTAGTAAATTAGATAGTTATGAGTATGATTTAATAAGTAAAATAATTGATAGTACTAATGCTTCTTATATTAATGAAGAAATACTTAAATATATTAAAAGATATAATTATGAAATTTCTTTATATGATTATGGTAAAGGTTTACCTATTGGTTATGACTAGTCAATTTTTATCTATTTATTATTTAAGTGCTTTAGATCATTATATTGTAAATAACCTACATTTAAAATATTATGTTAGATATATGGATGATTTTATTATTATGCATCATGATTTAACTTATTTAAAGAAATGTCAAAAGGAAATAACTTTAAAATTAAAAGAAGAATATAATTTAGATATTAATTATAAGAAAACTTTTATTACTAATATAAGAGAAGGTTTTTCTTTTTTAGGTTATAATTATAAAATTATAAATAATAAAATAATTATGAAAATAAAAAGAAGTAATTATGAGAAAATAAAAAGAAAAATAAAGATAATAAAAGCTAAATTAAAACAAAATATAATTAGTTATAATCAAGCTTTTAGTGGTATTATGACTTATACTAATTGTTATAAATATTGTAATAATATTAAAATTAGGAATATAATTGAAAGGTATTTTTATAATGCAAAATAGATATATATTCTTTAAAAGATTATTTCCTAATTATTTAGTTATATTTATTAAAAATAATAAATATTGGACGATTGGGATAGATAAAAAAATAATTAAATATCAAAAGAATAATGATATAGATTATGTTGTAATTAATGATGAAAATAAAGTCAATATTATTAAGGGGAAGGTAAATAATTATGACTTTTATATATATCAGGAGTTTTTGTTAGATTTAATTAAAAAATTATTTATTTTTAATTTAGTAAATGATAAAATACTTTTATGAAAAAGTTAGATATTCGATATGAAGATAAAGATTTAATCGTGGTAAATAAGCCTTGTAAATTATTAACTATTAAAGGTGAAAGAGAAGAAAAAAATTTATATGAAGAAGTTAGTGCTTATGTAAAAAAGCAAAATCCGCATAATAAGATTTTTGTAGTGCATCGCCTTGATAAAGAAACATCAGGGTTAGTTATTTTTGCCAAAAGCGAACAAATAAAACGAGCTTTACAAAGTAATTGGAATTTTGTAACTAGAGAATATATTGCCGTTGTTGAAGACATAATGCCGAAGAAAAAAGATAAATTAGTAAATTATTTGAGGGAAACTAAAACTTTTCAAGTATATGTAGCGCATACGGGAGATAAGGCTATTACTAATTATGAGGTAATGCATCATAATAAAAAATATAGTCTATTAAAGATAAATATTGAAACCGGACGGAAAAATCAAATAAGAGTCCAACTTAGTAATATAGGGAACACAATTGTTGGAGATAAAAAATATGGGGCAAAAACTAATCCTTTAAATAGATTAGGCTTAATGGCTAGTAAATTAGTATTTATTCATCCTAAAAAGGGTGTGGAAATAAAATTAGAGCTAGATATGCCAGAAAGTTACCTAAATCTTGTTAAATAGGGGTAAAATGTGCTATAGTTAAGTATATAAGGTGGGGATATTATGGAAAATAAAAGTTATATTTCATCGTACACTAATTTATCAAAATATGCTTGCTTAGATGAAGATGCTTCATTTTTTACTAAAGAAGCTACTGATAGACGTCCCCCTTTTTTTCATGATGCCGATAGAATTATTTATTCATTGGCCTTTTCGCGGTATATGGATAAAACCCAAGTGTTTACTTTTCAAAAACATGATCATATTACGAAAAGAATGACGCATGTTATATATGTAAGTAAAATAGCCAGGTCAATTGGTCGGTTTCTTAATTTAAATGAAGATTTAATTGAAGCCGCGGCCTTAGGTCATGATTTAGGTCATACACCTTTTGGTCATGTCGGAGAAGCTTTCTTAAATGAGATTAGTGTTGAAGCGGGAATTGGTTATTTTAATCATAATATTCAAAGTGTAAGACTTCTTATGAATATTGAAAATTATGGTGAGGGCTTAAATATTTCTTTACAAACACTTGATGCTATTATGTGCCATAATGGCGAATTTGCTTTAGAAAAGTATGAACCAGTTGTTAAAACTAGATCCGAATTTTTAAAAGAATATGAGGCATCTTATCATGATGCTAACGTAATAAAAAAATTAAAACCAATGACTTTGGAAGGTTGTGTGGTAAGAATCAGTGATTTAATTGCTTATTTAGGACGGGATATTGAAGATGCCATTAGACTTAAGATAATAACTATTGATGAAGTACCAGCATCTATAAAAGAAGTTTTAGGAGTAACAAACCGCGAAATAATTGCCACAATCATTAATGATTTAATTAAAAATAGTCAAGGTAAGCCGTATTTAAAGTTAAGTCCTGAGGTATATGAGGCCATAATCAAATTAAAACAATTTAATTATAAACATATTTATGCGAAAGCCTATACCCCAAAGAAAAGGGCTGAATTAAAAAATATTTTTAAAACTTTATATGAAACTTATCTTGCGGATTTAAAAAGTCATAATAAAGAGTCAAGTATTGTTAAATATTATGAGGTAATGAGTTCTAAATATCAAAAAAATTCAAATGAGAGAATTGTAATTGATTATATTGCCGGAATGACTGATGATTTTTGTTTAAAAGAGTATAATAAAATTAAAAAAAATAAACATACTAAGGAAGAGGTGGAACATGACTTATAAAACATATAATTGTAATTCTTATACAATTCATACAATAAAAACAGATAAATTTAAAACTTGTCATATGGAAATTATTTTTCGTAAACCCGTGGTTAAAGAAGATTTACCTAAAGATACATTAATGGTTGATGTTTTAACGGAAACTACGAAAAAATATCCCACGAGAAGGGCTTTAGTTTGTCGATTAGAAGAATTATATAAAGCCTCTTTTTGGGGCCTGGCTACAAAAATTGGCAATGTTTTAAATACCAATTTCGTTATAGATTTTGTATCTCCTGAATATATCCCCGAAGAAAAATATTTAGAAGATGTTTTATCTTTTCCTTTTGAGGCTATCCTTAACCCTAATGTAATAAATGATGAGTTTGCATCTCTTCCTTTTAAATTGTGTCAAAAACGAACAATAATCGATGCCAAAAGTATTGATGAAGATGCCTTCCGGTTAAGTATTAGTAAAACTTTGCAAGCTTTAGGAGATACTCCAACCGCTTATAAAATGACTGGAACCGTAGAAGAACTTGAAAATATTACGCCTGGTATTTTATATGATCATTACAAAAAACTTTTAAAAGATAATACTTGTGATATTTTCTTAATTGGTAATTTAGATATGGATAAAGCCGCGGAAATTATCAAAAAAGCTTTTGTTAAAAGAGTAATTACTAAAACTCATCTGGAAATGCATGTTAAAAATGCCTTAAAGAAAAGAGTTACTGAAAAATGCGAAAAATCAAAATTTATTCAAACTAATTTAAATATTTTATATAATGTTACGGATTTATCCGATTATGAACGCAATATTGTCTTTAATATTTATAACTATATTTTAGGTAGTGGGGGAATAACCTCGAAATTATATCAAGAAATAAGAGAAAAAAATTCGTATTGTTATGCGATTAATAGTATGTATTTAAAATATGATGGTCTTTTGATGATTCATGTTTCTTTAGATGAAAAAAATAAGGCTAATGCGATAAAGTTAATTAAAAAAGTTATGAAAAATATGGCTGCGGGTAAGTTTACGGAAGAAGATATTGATGATGCTAAGAAAAATTATGAATTATCTTTAAGTTTAACTTTAGATAATCAAGTGGCGGTTTTAAATAACTATGTGTTTAAAGTTTTTGATAATTTACCGGATTTGGAAGAAAGAATTGCATTAATTAGGAAAGTTTCTTACGCTGAGGTAGTTAAAGTGGCTAATAAATTAAAGATGAATACCATTTTTGCTTTAGAAGGAGAAAGTGGAGAATGAAAGAAATAGAGTTTAAAGGATTAAATGAAAAAATTTATGAACATACTACGAAAGAAGGCTTAAAGATTTATATTTGGCAAAATGAAAAAGCTAAAGGAACTTATATGTCTTTAGCCGTTCATTATGGGGCCATTCACACTGATTTTAAAGTGGGTAATAAAACTTATCATGTCCCTAATGGAGTGGCGCATTTTCTAGAACATGTGAAATTTAATATGGGAAAAGATGCCACGGCCCATGATGCTTTTAAAAGGATTGGGGGCGAAGCTAATGCTTTTACGACTTTTAAATTTACAAGCTATGTAGTTTATACCGCTCAAAATGTGGAAGAAAATTTAAATACTTTACTTGATTTTGTTTATACTCCTTATTTTACCAAAAGTCTTATTAATAAAGAGAAGGGCATAATTGTGGAAGAAGCCAAAATGGGATTAGATGACCCTTATAGTGTTAGTTATTTTTCCTTTTTAAAACAATTATTTCATAAAAGTCATTTTCGTAATGAAATAACCGGTAGTCCTGAAGAAATAAATGCGACCACTGTCGATGATATCAAAAATGTTTATAATGCTTTTTATCATCCCGAAAATATGTTTTTAGTTGTTACTGGTAATATTAATCCGTATGAAATAGTAAAAATTACGGAAGAAAATTTAGACCAAAAGCAATTTAAAAAGTTTGTTAAACCGCAAATTACGAAAGTTAAAGAAGATAAAAGTGTCGTCAAAGCTCATCAAGAATTAGAACTAAAAATGACGACTCCGGAATTTCGGTATGCAATTAAAGTACCAAGAAAAAATTTTAAAAATATAAGTGATCGGGAATTAACCGTATATTTATCTTTGTTTGGTCAAATTAACTTTGGACCAACTAGTGAATTTAGGGAAAATCTTCGGGAAAAAGAGCTAGTTTCGAGTTTTAGTTGTAGCTTTAGTTTTATTGAAGATTATGTTATTATTAATTTTTATGCGACAACTGATTATTATCAAGAGGTTGAAAAAGCCATCATGGAACAACTACAACATTATAGTTTAGATAAAAATGAATTTGAACGGAAAAGAAAAGTGGAATTAGCAAATTTAATTTTAAAATTTGATGATGTTATTTATGTTAATGAATGTTTGCAAAATGATATTATTTCCGATGGTAAAATAGTTAATAATATTAAAAGTATTTATGAAAATTTAACATTAACTAAAATGCAAGAATTAGTGGAAAAAGTGGATTTTAATAATAAAGCAACTTTGTTAATTAAACCGGAGAAAAATGATAAGGCGTAAGGCCTTTTTTTGGTATAAAAAAACTGTATCGCATTTGATACAGTAATTTCTAACGGTTATAGAATTCAACGATTAATTGTTCATTAATTTCTGGGTTAAGTTCGCTTCGTTCGGGAATTCTAACATATTTACCAGTTAAAGATTTCTTATCCATTTCCAAATAAGCAGGAATATTGACATTTTGTTCAATCGCATCAATAATCGCTGGATGGTTTAGGGAATTTTCTTTAACGGAAATAACATCGCCAACTTTAGTAGTGTAAGAAGGAATATCGGTCTTTTTACCATTTACTAAAATATGACCATGGTTAACTATTTGTCTAGCTTGACGTCTTGTTCTAGCCATTCCTAAACGATAAACCATATTATCTAATCTACTTTCAAGTAAAACTAGTAAGTTTTCCCCAGCCGTACCTTTCATCTTTGAAGCCCGGTCAAATACTTTATGGAATTGTTTTTCGGTTAAACCATATAGATATCTAACTTTTTGTTTTTCTTGTAATTGGATACCATATTCGCTTAATTTCTTTTTCCGATCTTGACCATGTTGGCCAGGGGCATAAGCTTTTTTTAAGTCTTTGCCATTTTCAAGAGTTGAAAATCCAAGTCTTCTCGATTTTTTGTTAGCTGGTCCAGTATATCTTGCCATAAAATCTCCTTTCATTTTATTTGCAAAATATTTATCGTACTATCATTTTCTATAGGGAGTTTGGAATAATTTTTCTAAAGGCAGTATTAGATACTTTTTTTATTTCATCCAAACACATTATAGAACCTAACAGTCCTGCCTAAATAACTTGCAAGAGTATTATACCTAAATCTTATGTTTCTGTCAAACTAAATAGTGCAAAATTTAGACGAAATTACCTTTAAAAAATGTCTTAAGTATGATAAACTTATATAGTAAGGTGAGAATTATGGGAAGAGTGACTTTTCTCCTTTTAGCGGGAGCGTACTATATACTAGCAATTGCCTTGGTCGGTTTAGTTTTATTTTTTCTCAAAAGAAATGAAAAGAAACAAATTCGGAAGGAAATTGAAAAATTAGAAACCGAAAAAAATCTGATTATATCGGCCAGTATGTTAAGTGAACTTAATAAAGTTGAGGCTTTAGTTAATAATGATGAACTAAAGAAAAAATATAAAGAATGGCAAGAACGATTCAAAAAAATAAAAGATAAAGATTTACCAAAAATAACGGATTCCATTAATGAAATTGAAGAACTTTTTGAAGATAATGATTTAACTAATTTAAAATCAATTCTATTAAAAACGGATTATGAGTTAAATGCTTTAAAAACTAAAGCCCAATTTTTACTTGATGAAATAAAAGAATTAACTTTAAGTGAAGAAAAAAATCGCGAAATAATTACAAAATTAAAGGCGGAATATCGGTCTTTAGTAAGTGATTATAAAGAAAATGAAAGTGATTATGAAATAGTTAAAGTTCCGGTCGAATTACAATTTGAAAATGTTGATAAACTATTTAATGCTTTTGAAAAAGCCATGGATCAAAATGCGTATACTGAAGTTGGTAAAATTGTTAAGGCTATCGCCGATATTATTGATAATTTAAAAGTGGTTATTGAAGAAACCAAACCAATTTGTTTATTAGGTAAAAGTCTAATTCCCACGAAAATTGAAGATATTAAAAAAATTAGTAGTCAAATGGAAAAAGAAGGCTACAATTTAGAATACTTAAATATTGATTATAATATTGAAGAAGCTAATAAAAAAATTAGTGATATTTTTCAACGCTTAAATGTTTTAAATTTAGAAGATTCTTTATTTGAACTTAAAACCATGCATGATTATTTTGATTCTTTATATAATGATTTTGATAAAGAAAAGATTTCCAAAAGAATATTTGAAGATTTTTCAAGATCAATTTTAATTAAAACAACCAGATTAGAAAAAGTAAATAATGAATTATTTAAAAAAATTGATGATATTAAATATAGTTATGATTTAGATGATGATGAGTCTTCCGTGATAAAAGAAATAAAAGAAGAAATAGCCAGTATTCATAGTAGTTATGATAAAATAATTGATATATCGCGGAGTAAAATTTTGGCTTATACTAAACTTGCTAAAGAAATGGAAATAATAAATGCTAAGTTAGTTAAGACCGAAGAAAAACTAAATGGCGCTTTAAAAAGATTAAGTACTTTAAAAGAAGATGAAAAAAGAGCCAGAGAACAACTTGAAGAAATTAAGAAGATATTGAGTCAAACTAAAGAAAAATATCGGTCCTTTAAGTTACCGGTTACCCCTAAAAATTATTTCGTGGAATTATCGGAAGCCATGGAAGCAATTAATGAAATGACGAAAGT
This sequence comes from uncultured Bacilli bacterium, assembly GCA_947627895.1. Lineage (GTDB taxonomy): Bacteria > Bacillota_I > Bacilli_A > RF39 > UBA660 > Onthocola_B. The sequence continues at coordinate 9,506 of CANQXV010000022.1, read as the reverse complement.
TTTAGATAGTAGACCAATATCCATTAAAACGCTAAATTTAAGAGTGGATACGGCCCGGGATTTAGTTTTAAAAGTATATAATACCGTGAATGAAACGATCAAAACTGCCAAAATGGCGGAAGCCGCAATTGTTTATGGTAATAGATATCGGGTCGTTAATAAAGAAGTTGATTTTGGCTTAATTAAGGCTGAAAATCTCTTCTTTAAAGGTAATTTCCATGGTAGTTTAGAAAATGCCATTAATGCCATTAATATTATTGAACCAGGAATATATAAAAGATTATTAAATGAATACCAAAATTAAATAGGAAAGGATAAAAGATGATTTATTTAGATTATAGTGCTACAACTCCAGTTGCTTATGATGTTTTAGATACCATTAATAAAGTAACTAAAGAATATATAGGTAATGCGCATTCTATTCATAGCCTAGGCGTAAAGTCCGCGGAACTATTAAAAAGTGCGACTAGTCAAATAGCCTCTATTTTTGGGGTATCTGAAAATGAGCTTATTTATACTTCGGGAGCAACTGAAAGTAATAATTTAGCTTTAATTGGGGTGGCACTAGCTAATCGAAAAAAAGGAAATCATATCATTGTTTCGAAATTAGAACATCCTTCTATTTATAGTATTTGTGATTATTTACAAAAAAATTTAGGTTTTGAAATAAGTTATGTTAAAAATGATGAAGAAGGCTTAATTGATTTTGATGATTTAAAAAGATTAGTTAAAGAAAATACAGTTTTGGTAAGTATTTGTGCTGTTAATTCCGAGGTTGGAGTGCGGCAACCTTTAAAAATGATTCGCCAAATCATCAAAAAAGAAAACTTTGGTACCATCTTTCATTCGGATATGACCCAAGCCATAGGTAAAATAAGTGTAAATTTACATGATGTTGACTTAGCTAGTATGAGTGCTCATAAAATATATGGACCCAAGGGAATTGGCCTTTTATATAAAAGTAGTAATGTAAATATAATGCCTATTATCCATGGTAGTAGTAAAAGTAGTGAAATTAGACCGGGAACACCACCTTTACCTTTAATTGCGTCTTTTTCTAAAGCTATTCGTCTAGCTAATATTGACCTTGAAAAAAGAGAAAGATTTATTACTTTGCTTAATGAAAAAATAGTTAATCATTTAAGTAAATATCCCAATATTTTAATTAATAAAACGAAATATTCCATTCCGCATATTTTAAATATTAGTATTATGGATGTGATGAGTGAAACTTTTATTCATGCGATGGAAAAAAGAGATGTTTATTTAAGTACTAATACAGCCTGTTCAAGTGGTGAATTATCAACCTCAGTTATGGCAATCTATAATGATTTACAACGGGCTAAACACACCATTCGCATTAGTTTATCACATTTAACCACAACGGATGAAGTTAATAAATTTTTAACTTATTTTGATGAAGAATATCAAAAATTAAGTACTTTACATTAATGGGGGATTTATGCAAAAAATAGTTATTATAAAATATGGCGAACTTTCAACTAAAAAAGATAATATTGGTTTCTTTCTTAGTACTTTAAAAAATAATGTAGCAAAAGCTTTAGAAGGACTACCTACCCAAATAAAAAATGATTCAGGTCGGATGTTTGTTTATGCCGCGGAAGAATATCTTAATGCAGTAGTTGCCAAACTCCAAAAAGTATTTGGTATTTATGAAATTATTATTGGTTATAAAGATGACTCTTTTGATATCGATATTATAAGTCAAAATACCGTTGATTTATTGAAAAAACAAAATTTTAAAACTTTTAAAATTGAAACTAAAAGAAGCAATAAGAATTATGAATTAACGAGCATGGAAGTAAGTAAAAAAGTAGGAGCCTCTGTTTTAAAAAATATTAAAGAGCTGGAAGTTGATGTTCATAATCCGGAAGTACTCATGGAAATTGAAATACGCCAAAAAGAGGTTTTATATTATTCCCAAAAGATAAAAGGGTTAGGTGGTTACCCGGTTGGTACTTTAGGTCATGGCCTTTTAATGTTAAGTGGGGGGATTGATTCACCGGTCGCGGGATACCTTGCTATTAAAAGAGGAATTAGACTTGAAGCCGTTTATTTTGAAAGCCCACCGCACACTAGTATTCAAGCAAAAAATAAAGTGCAAGAACTCGCCAAAAAACTTGCAGTTTATAATGCCAGTATCAAATTACATATCATTAATTTTACGGATATTCAGGAAAGTATTTTAAGAAATATTCCAAATGATTATTTAATTACCATTATGCGCCGGATGATGTACCGGATTAGTGAAAGAATAGCTAAACGCAATCACTCTCAAATCCTAATCAATGGGGAATCAATTGGCCAAGTGGCGAGCCAAACTTTAACTAGTATGAAATGTATTAATGCGGTTGTAAATATCCCGGTGATTAGACCGCTATGTTGTTTTGATAAATTAGAAATAATTGACTTAGCTAAAAAAATAGATACTTATGAAACTAGTATTTTACCATATGAGGATTGTTGCACAATTTTTGTACCTAAACATCCTGTAATAAATCCTACCTTAGAAAAATGTGAAGAGTACGAAAAAAATATTGATTATGAAGCTTTAATTAATACGGCCTTAAAAAACGCAGAAACTATACTTATAAATGCTAATGATGAAACTAATAAATATAGTGATATACTTTAAAGTATAATTATAATTAATTTACTCATAATAGTAATGGTGATTATATGAATGCGCACGATTACTATTATAAAGGTTATGATATTTCCAATAAAAGTAGATTAGAAAGACTCGCTATGGAATATTTAAATCCTTATGGCTATAATTGGGAGGCTAATAAGAGACGCAAAATTAATTATGAGCAAAGATGTACTCAAATAAATCAAGATTTTGTCAAGAATAAAGAATTTAACCGTAAAAAAGTATAAATTCTTTTTTTTATGTGCTAAAATAAAACCAGTAGGTGATATTATGAATTTTTGTGCCACATCCGCGAGAATTTGGCAACTTGTAGGTTATGCCTTATTTGTTTTAAAAATTGTTATTCCTTTAATAATCATCATTTTAGGAATAATTGATTTTACTAAAGCTTTAACCGCTTCCAAAGATGATGCTTTAAATGATGCTGTAAAAGCAGTATTAATTCGTTTTGTAATCGGAATAGCAATCTTTTTTATTCCTTTAATAATTAGTACTTTATTTGCTTTTATTAAAAGTGCATCACCTTTTATAGCAAAAGCTGAAGGGTGTGAAGAATGTTTACTTAAACCATTCGGAGATACTTGTCAAGCATACAAAGCCGAAGGGGAAAATATTCGCAATACTCAAAAACAACAAGCCAGTAAACCTAATGAAGATGGTTATGAAGTAAGAACTCCTGGTTGTTATTTTTGCAATAGTGAATATATTTGGACTGATAGTGCTCCTTCTAGTTGTACAAGATTGTCAATTGAAACTAGTACTGGGAAAAAATTTACTAAGGAACTATGTGAAGCTGTAAATAATGATCCTGATCGTAAAGAACACACTAGTACAGCGCAAAAACCTCCAGAAGAAGATGATCAAAATCAAGGCTCATCAGGAACATCAGGTTCATCAGATAAAAATTATGTTTTTGTCGGCGACTCAATAATGGATGGTATCTGTTCAAATAATAATTTAAGTAAATGCTTTTCTTGTGTTGGTGGAGGCTTAGATTGGCTAAATGGCGATACTTCTAGGTGTCAAAATAATGCCACTAATAATGTTGGTAATGATGTCGGGGAACATTATAATGGCCAAGGATTAAATATTGTTGTTTATTTAGGTACTAATGATGTAATGGCTCCAGCAATGCCTAGTGAATATTATCTTAAATATGATGAACTTTTAAAGGGACCATGGCACTATGGTAATATTATTGTAATAAAACTTTTACCACTTAAAAGTGAAACAGTAAGTGGCTATAATATCAATCAAACTAGAGTAAATAATTTTAATACTGAAATGGAAGATATTGTTAAAAGGGCTAATAACAGTAAAGTAAAATATTGTGATTTAGGTTTATCAAGTGGAGATTTAGAATATAGTGACGGACTACATTTTACGGCATCAGGTTATAAAAAAATCTATGAAACAATAAAATCTAAATGTTTATAATAAAAACAAAAGCAAAATAAATTAGAATGTAATTATTTTGCTTTTTGTATGTTTTAAATTTAAGCCTATTTATTTTTTCAGTAGCCAATCAATTACATTAATTTTAGTTATACCATCATATGGGTAGTAATCTCCAGTTTTTCGAAGCAATTTTAATTCTCTTTCTAGTATTTTTTCATCTCTAACTGATAGGGCAACTTGATAATATTTTAAGCCATTACGATTTTCTGCAACAAAATCAACTTCTAAATCATCAACTTTGCCAACATAAACTTTATATCCTCTTCTCAATAATTCTAAATAAACAATATTTTCTAAAATATGTATGCTTAGATAATCAAACAGTAACAGGAGATGCTCAAAAAGATGCACATCAAATGACAATTTATATAGAATCGTAGGATTATTTAAAAATAAATATAATGACTATGAAGCGAAACTAATTAAAGCAGAACCAGCAACATCAACTCAATTAGGAGAGGACGGAGTACACGATACTGGAAATTACTATTATTGGAATACTAGTAAAGGGGTAGACTCAGATTCAAATACAAATTTCATAACATATTTAAGTATCACAGAAGGAATAGTAGAACAAATAGCAGAACATGATTGGATAACAGTGGGGAATACAGTAGGTAATATAATTCCTACAGCTGTAGCTACAGCCTATTAAAACGAAATAACAAGCCCAGCTAGAGAAATGGAAGTAGGATATAGCGATAAAACATATAAAGCGAGGATAGGATTAATGTATGTGAGTGACTATGGATATGCAGCGTATCAAGAAGCATGGACAATAAACTTAGAATATGATAGTAACGGTGTCAACGGTTATAATAATGCAGACATAATAGAAAATAACGGGATGCTTATAAAATCTGACGAATGGACAATTACGCGTATTGCCAACTTTTCGAATCGAGCGTTTTATGTGATTAGCCCTGGCCATGTCGATTACAACAAAGTGTCTAGCCATTTTGGCGTCCGTATCTGAAGTCTAACACAGAAATTGCTTCAGGTGATGGTACAAATATGAACCCTTATCGTTTATCTTGGTAAAAAATGAATAAAATAAGATAATTGCGTCAATAAAAGATAGTCAAATTGTCTTTTTTTTTGTATAATAAGTAAGAGGTGGAAAATGAAAATATTAGCAGTTAATGCTGGTTCATCTTCATTAAAATTTACTTTATTTGAAATGCCAGCAGGTAAACAATTAATCGGGGGTTATTTTGAAAAAATAGGTCTTGATGATAGTTTTTATTCAATTAAATTAAATGGCAATAAGGAAAAGATTGTGGCATCTGTTCCGGATCATAATGCAGCCGTTAAAATTTTAATTGAAGAATTATTAAAAAATAAAGTTATTGAAACTTTAGATGATATTGATGGTGTGGGCCATAGATTAGTTCATGGTGGCGAAAAATATGCGGAAAGTGTTGTTATTACGGATGAAGTAATAGCTGAGGTTGAAAAACTTATTCCGCTAGCTCCTCTTCATAATCCGGCGAATCTAATTGGGGTTAAAGCATTTCGTGATGCTTTACCTAATACGCCAAATATTGGAGTTTTTGATACTGCTTTTCATCAAAGTATTCCTAGAGAAAATTATTTATATGCGGTACCTTATGCTTGGTATAAAGAAAATGGTGTTCGTAAATACGGTTTTCATGGCACAAGTCATAAATACATAACAAAGACTATGCAAGAAAAATTAGGACGCGAAAATGTCAATTTAATTATTTGTCATATTGGTTCTGGTGGTTCTTTATGTGCTGTTCGGGATGGTCAAAGTTTTGATACTACAATGGGATTTACTCCTAATGCAGGGATTATCATGGGTACTCGTTCGGGGGACATTGACTATACTTTAATACCTTATATTATGAAAGAAAAAAATATTACTTTAGACCAAGTTGATAATATTTTAAATAAGGAAAGTGGTTTACTTGGTATTAGTGAAGTTGCATCTGACCATAGAGATATTGAAGAAGCAATGAAAAATGGTGATAAACAAGCACTTTTAGCTAATGAAATGTATGTTAATAGAGTAGTTAGTTATATTGCTCGTTATTATGTCGAATTAGAAGGTAAAGTTGATGCTTTAGTCTTTACAGCCGGTCTTGGTGAAAATGCCATTGGCTTTAGAGAAGAAGTTTTAAAGAAACTGGCATGTTTAGGTATTACTTTAGACCTTGATGCTAACAATAATATCGCCGGCTATAAAGAACATCAAAGTGGTATTATTAGTACGAAAGATTCTAGTGTTCAAGTTTATGTTATTCCAACTAATGAAGAGTTGATGATTGCTCAAGATACAGTGACTTTAATTAACCAATAAAGGAAGTGAGAACAATTAAAAGAGATATATATAGAAATATTATTAAAATTATCAAAAAGCATTCCACGATTGTTATTGCGAGACATATTGGACCTGATCCAGATGCTATCGCGAGCCAAATTGCGTTAAGAGATGCGATTAGACTAACATACCCTGAAAAAAAAGTTTATGCAGTTGGAGCAGGAGTTCATAAATTTAAATACTTAGGTAATTTAGATAAACCAGATTATAATGAATTAGAAGACGTCCTTTTAATTGTTTTAGATGTTCCTAATTTTAAAAGAGTAGATGGGATTGAAGATTTAAAATATAAACATATCTTAAAAATAGATCATCATCCCGCGGAAGATATCATTGGGACTGTTGATTGGACAGATGAAGATAAATCTAGTACTTGTGAAATGATTACCGATTTACTTTTAGATACTAAATTAGAGATGGATACACGTATTGCTGAAAACTTATTTATAGGTATTGTTTTTGATAGTGACCGGTTTTTACTTCAAAATACAAGTTTAGAAACTTTTAAAACAGTTTATCGGTTACTTGATTATAGTAAAATAGATTTTGCCCCTTTATACGAAAATTTATATAATCGGAGTTTAAATGAAGAAAAATTTCGGGCTTACCTAACAAATAACATTGAAATTAGTGAAAATGGCATGGGATTTATTAATGTCAAACCCGAAACTTTAGAAAAGTTTAAATTAGAAATTACCGCGGTATCTAATCAAGTAAATAATTTTTCTTTTATTAGAGAACTTATTTGTTGGATGTTTGTAACTTATGATGCTAAAAATGAAATATTTAAAGTAAATATTCGTTCTCGGGGTCCCGTCGTAAACGAAATTGCTAGTCGTTATAATGGGGGAGGCCATAAATATGCCTCAGGGGCTAGAGTTAAAGACTATGAAGATATTGAAAGTTTGCGTAAAGATTTAGATGAAGCTTGCGAAGAATATATTAAAGAACAAGAAAAATAATGGAAATAGTTAAATTTAAAAAAAAGAAAAATAATTTATATGAAGTTATATTTAATAATGAAACATCGCTAAATTTATATGATGAAACAATAATTAAATATAATTTATTAGCCAATAAAAAAGTAAGTAATTCTTTATTAAAAGAAATACTTACTTTTAATAATTTCTTTGAAGCTTATTATAAAGCTATTAAATATCTTAATATCAAGTTACGAACCAGACAAGAAATAGCAAAGTATCTCCGAAAATACGATTTTGAAGAAGAATTAATTAAAAAGGTAATTAGAAAATTAGAAGACGAAAAATATATTGATGATGATATCTATTTACAAGCATATATTAATGATCAAGTTAATTTAAGTTTAAAGGGACCTTTTTTAATAAAAAGAGAACTACTTAAATTAGGTTTTAAAGAAGATAAAATAGATGCTTATTTAAATAAAATTATGGATGAGATATGGTTAGATAAAATAACTAAAATAATTGGTAAAAAAATAAAAGCTAATCATAATTTATCAACCCAAGTATTAAAAATTAAAACGAAACAATATTTAATAAATCAAGGGTATGAGTCTAAATTAATTAATTTAAAAATAGATAAAATATTAGTTATTGATGAAAAAGATATTTTACAAAAAGAAATTATTAAAGAATATCGAAAATTAAGTCGGAAATTAAAAGACGAAGAATTAAAAAATAAAATTAGATATAATTTATATCGTAAAGGATTTAATATGTCAAATATTGACGAAATATTGACAAATTTTTTCAAAATTAACAATTAGTATGATATAATAATAGCGATGAATATGAAAAAGATTATATTATTGATAATGGCCATTTTCCTTTTGGCAGGTTGTGATGCCAAGTGGAGTGATGTTCAAAAAAATTATGGTGATGTTTTAAATTCTAACAATGGAGCGGGAGTTAGTTGTTCTTTTTATTCCCAAGATCCGTCTGATCCATATGGTATATCAAATATCGTTTTTAATGCTAAATATAATGGTTTATCAGTTAGTATAAATGGTGGTTCACCCCAATATTTATGGAATGTTGATAATCGTAATAGCAGCATTAAATTTGGTAGAGAAACTTTTGATTTAGATTCATTTATGGATAAATTATTAGAGTATTACTATAATAATAGTAAATGCCCTGATACAATCTTTATTGATTTACTACATAATCGTTTTCTTTTAGATAGAACTTTGCTTACGGACCAAGACAGTCCTTCTTATACAAGTGGCAAAACAACAATAACTAAACCTTCAGGGGAAAAAGTAGATTGTCACCATACAGGAAGTAATGTAACGTGCGCTAAATATACTAAAGAAGCGGATGATTATGGCGGTGTTTATTATCTAGAAATAGGAACCTATGATAATGGAATAAAATATTTTGGGGTATCGTCACATGAAAATTATCAAGGTATGGTTCCAACTGAATATGGCACGGATGGCTATAATGGTTTTTCTCTTCGTTATGATGGATATTTATTTCAAATACCTAGTAATGCTATCAATGAATTGTGGTTAGGTAATGGAAATTATGCCAGTAGTGGTAGTGTAAAAATAAGTTATGAAAATTTTACTATGCCAATTTATTATGTAACAGGTCCTAATTCGATTCCTAACGAAGGTCAGTTGTTATTTGATGGCGGTAATACAGTAGATGGGCCAGCACTTGATCCTATCACTGACATGGGAGAAGAAATGGGTGATGCCTCAAATGTTTCTTTACCTGATCATGTGGAAGGTATGGATGTATGTAGCCAAAATGGAGTTAAGCATGTTTTAAATGTTGCGGGTTACCTTTTATTTGCGGCCAAAATAGTAGTTCCTTTATTATTAATTATTTTTGGTTCTATGGATTTTGCCAAAGCCTTAACTGATAGTGATGATAAAGGTATGAAAGATGCTTTAGCAAAACTAATAAGAAGAATTATCGCTGGTGTTATTATTTTCTTTATTCCAACCATATTTAACTTTATATTTTCTTTAATAGATGATGTAAGTAATAATCAAAATAATTTTACCCAATGTTCGGATTGTCTATTTACTCCTTTTAG
>CANQXV010000021.1 GCA_947627895.1 uncultured Bacilli bacterium | reverse complement strand
ATGTATGCTTAGATAATGTTACAGAAGTAACAGAAGAACCAAAGCAATGTACATCAAATGATGATTTATATAGAATAATTGGCCTATTTAAAAATAACGAAGACAAATATGAAATGAAATTAATAAAATATGATTATGCAACAGAAGAGCAACTTGGAACAGAAGGAGCAAGAAATACAGGAAACAATTATAATAAATCATCATATTCAAATTATAAAGGAGCATTAGACCAAATACCAAGATACTATTGGACAAGTAGTGATAATGAATCAAACTTATGGAAAGGTAGCGAATTATACAAAACAAACTTAAACCAAAACTTTACAGAATACCTTGAGCAACAAAAGTCAGAAATAACAAGTCATATAACAGAACATGACTGGATAACAGCAGGATATTCATATAGCTTTATAAGTAGTAAATATGTAAATGAAGCCTATAAAAATGAAATAGTAAATTATAATCGAGGAACAGCAAATGACCAAGTATCAGTAGAAGATGATAAAACAAAAGCCCAAATAGGCTTAATGTACGTAAGTGATTATGGATATGCAGCAGGCCAAGATAGTTGGACAAAACAAACACTAGATAAATATAATGAAAGTGATATCCCAGCTAGTAATTGGATGTATATGGGATTATCCGAATGGACAATTACGCGTCGTGCCAGCACTGGTGGCTATGCATTCAGTGTCAGAGACGCTGGTTTTGTGAGCATCTACGATGTGGTTAGCAACTATGGTAACAGCCTCGGCTTTGCGGTCCGTCCTTGCTTCTATCTGAAGTCAAGCACAAAAATTGCCTCAGGCAATGGTACAATAGGAAACCCGTATCGCTTATCTTGGAATTAAGTACAAGTTATTTGTACTTTTTTTCTTGGTAAAAAAATAGTAAAATAAATATGGATGTGAGGTTATGAATTGGGGATTATTATTTACCTTTTTAATTGGTTTATTCTTTATCTTAGGATTACTTGTTTTTCATATTAGTAAAGATAAAAAGAAGATGACTATTTTTGCTTCTTCTTGTGCTTTTGTTGTAGTTTTAGGTTTAATTATCTTTGATTTATTGCCTGAAGTAATTGAAACTTCTAATTGGTGGTCGATTATTTTTATTCTTTTAGGTTTATTTTTACTTAAAATTATTGATATATTTGTCCCGCATCATCACCATCATCATAAAGATATTCACGATAATGTAAAAGAACATGATGAACATTTAAATCATATTGGTATAATTACGGTTATAGCTTTAATATTCCATAATTTTATTGAAGGAATTGGTCTTTATAGTGTAACTTTAACCGATGTTAAAAGTGGTCTTCTTTTAGGATTAGGTATTGGTTTACATAACCTACCTTTAGGTATTCAAATAGGTTCTTTAGAACAAGATAAAAAGAATAATTGGTTAATTGGGGTACTTGTTTTGTCATCTTTTATTGGAGGCTTAGTTGCTTTAAGTTTTGGTAATATACCCGAGATAGTAAATAACTTAATTTTATCTTTAACTTTGGGTATGATTTTGCATATTCTTATTTTTGAATTATTAGGAGAACTAATCAATAACGCGAAGAAAAAGGAAGCAACTTATGGTATAATTATAGGGATAGTAGTTTTAATTATTATTAATATATTATAGAAAGGGTTAAGTCTTTAATGAAGAAAGTATTAGTAACAGGAGCCGCGGGAACTATTGGTTTACAAGTCATAAAGTATCTTTTAAGTGAAGGAAAATATGAAATAACGGCGTTAGATTTAAAAAATAATAAAAGCCGAGAAAGTTTGAAAAAATATAAGCAAAGAATAAATATTATTTTTGGAGATGTTTGTGATCAAACTTTAATGGAAGCTTTAGTAAAAGACTTTGATGTTATTATTCATTTGGCTGGTGTTTTGCCACCTTTAGCCGATTTAAAAAAAGACTTAGCATCCCAAATTGATTATGAAGGGGTGGCAAGAGTCGTAAGATGCATTAATTACTATAACCCTAAATGTCATTTGTTTTATGCATCAACAATGCTTTTATATAAAAATAAATGGAAATTTGATGTTAAAAGTCATATTAAATTAGATGATTATGATTACTATTTACAAGCTAAGAAAAAGTGTGAAGATTTAATTAAAAATAAATTAAAAAATTATACTATTTATCGTTTTCCAACGGTTTTAAGTTTAGTCAATGAATCTTTAATATTAAATGGTTATCGGCAAGATAAAATATATTGGATAGCAAAGGAAGATGCGGCTTATAGTTTTGTTAAAGGTATTAATTATTTAAATAAACTTAATGGTCAAACCTTTAATGTTTTAGCTAAAGAGGCGATTAGCTATCAAGACTTATTAAATCATATTTTAAAAAATTATGGTCTTAGTTTAAAATATATTTATCAAAGAACATTTATTGATAAATATCCATCTTGTCAAGAATGTTTGGATATTGATACTTTAAATGATATTATTAATTATCGCTCAACAACCTTAGAAGATTATTATCAAAAATTAAAGAAAGCTGGTCAAAAAAGACCAGTTGCCAAAGTTATAGCAAGAATTTTTGTAAGGGATTGATAAAAATGATTGGATTAGCCTTATCAGGTGGTAGTGTTCGTGGGGCTTATGAAGTAGGAGTTTATTTTGCTTTAAAAAAGTGTCATATTAAAATTGATGGGTATGTCGGAACTAGTATTGGTTCTTTTAATGCGGCAATGCTTTCTGCCAGAAGAGAAAGACAATTACTTAAGTTTTGGCGTCATGTAAATGTCGGTAAAATTCTTAGTTTAGATGATGATTTTGTTAAATCTTTGAAAGCTAAGAATTTTAAGGGTACAGTTAAGGGTATAAAACAAATAATTACCGCGAAGGGAGTAAGTACGCTTGGTTTAAAAGAGGTTCTAGATGAATTACATATGGAAAATGATATTCGTCTAAGTAAAAAAGATTTTGGGCTTGTAACGGTTCGAGTTAATCCTTTAAAAGTTTTATATTTATTTAAAGAAGATATACCCAAATATAAAATGAATGATTATATATTAGGTAGTTGTTATCATCCGGTTTTTAAACAAGAAAAAATAATTGATGGGAAGCATTATATAGATGGGGGCTTTTATGATGCGATGCCCGTCAATATGTTACTAGATAAAGGTTATGATTTAGTTTATGCGGTTGATTTAAAAGCCTTAGGTATCAAGCAAAAAATTAAAGATAAGAAAAGAGTAGTTATTATTTCACCATCGCATTCTTTAGGTAGTCAATTTACAATGGATGCCGAGGTAATTCGAAATAACATTAAAATGGGGTATTATGATACTTTAAAATTAGTTAAGAATTTAGATGGTAAAAAATATATTTTTAAAAAAGAAAAAGATGAATATTTTAATAAAATGGTGCGTTCAATATCCGATTACCGGTTAAAAGAGGTTAAACTTTTCTTTAAGAAAAAGACCAATAAAGAAGCAATAATTGCGGCAATTGAATATTTTATGTTGAAAGAAAAGTACGAATATAATAAAATATATAGTGTTAAAAAAGTGATTAAGAGATTACGAAAAGAAAAAAAGAAACCATATGGAATTTATCGTTTCTTGCGTGATTTAAAAGTTTAAGGAGGAAATATGGGAAGAGCATATGAAGTAAGAAAATACAGTATTCAAAAAACAGGAGCTGCGAAGGGTAAAATTTATACTACTTTTGCGAAAGAAATTTATCTACAAGCGAAGAAAGGTTTACCTGATCCTGATGCCAATGTTGGTTTAAAAAGAGTAATTGAAAAGGCCAAAAAACAACAAGTACCAAGTGATATTATTAACCGGGCTTTAGAAAAAGCTAAGGGTGTTGGTGGTGAAGACTATCATGAAGTAGTTTATGAAGGTTTTGGACCAGGGGCATCAACTTTTATTATTAAATGCTTAACCGATAATGTTAACCGGACTGTTGGAATGGTTCGGGCCGCTTTTAATAAAGTTAATAAAAGTTTAGGTGTTACTAATAGTGTAACTTATAATTATGATCACTTAGGGATTGTTTCTTTTAAATATGATAATGAAGAAGAAATATTTAATGCATTGTTAGATGCGGGTATTGAACCAGTTGATTTTGAAAATGAAGATGGTGAAATTATTATTACCGTTAATCCTAGTGATGTTAACCCATTAAAAGATGTAATTGAAAAAATTATTCCTAATGTGGAATTTATTTTAGATGAAGTTGGAATGTATGCGAAAGATAAAATTACTTTAACTGGCGAAGATAAGGAAATATATGATAGATTATATAAATTATTAGATGAAATTGAAGATGTTTCTGAAATATACACCAATGTTGAGGACTAAGATGACGAAGGAAGAATTAAAAGAAAAATATGAAGCCATAATGGAAGAATATCGGGCTTCTGAAGCCGAAAAAAAGATTTTGGAAGAAAGGTATGAAGCTCTAAATGAACCTAAAAAAGAAAAGCTTTTTATTGATGTTCCTAGACTCCAACGAATGTATAATTATTTAGTTGCTACTTTACCAGTTTTTGTTATTCTAGATATGATAGCTTTAAAAAATATAATTGTAAGTATAAATAATGGCTATTATAACATTATATCCGGATTAATTGTTATGTTAAATACGGCTTTTTTTGTAGTAAATCTTAGACATGCCAAAATAATTCTCCAAGATATAAAAAGTTTTAAAGAAGAAGACGATGAAGAGGAGAAAATCGAGCTAAGTCCTGAAGAAACGGAAACTTTAAATGAAGTTAGGGCTAAACTTACTGAGTCTTATAAAAAATGCGATAAATTGCTTCGGGAAGCAGATACTTATAATCGAACCCTTAATAGAATGTTAGAAAGTGAAACGGAAGTCTTACCCTCGATAGGTGATGTAAGGGATAATATAGAAATAAGGAGGAGAACACTATGACAGTATACGAAGATTTACAGTGGCGAGGATTAGTTCAAGATATATCTGACCCAGAATTAATTGCAAAATTAAATGAAGGGGGTTTAACTTTTTATATTGGGACTGACCCAACTGCCGATTCCATGCATATTGGCCATTATTCTTCTTTTCTAATTTGTAAAAGACTTGCTAAGGCCGGTCATCACCCAATTCTTTTGGTAGGTGGCGCTACGGGTTTAATCGGAGACCCTAAACCCACGAGCGAAAGACCAATGATTAGTAAAGAAGAAGTTCAAAAGAATTTTGAGGGTTTAAAAACTCAAGCGGAAAAGATCTTTGGTTTTGAAGTTGTCAATAACTATGATTGGACGAAAGATATTAATGTCTTAGATTTTTTAAGAGATTATGGTAAATATTTTAATATCAATTATATGTTAGCGAAAGATAAAGTTAAATCAAGACTGGAAAGTGGCATTACTTATGCGGAATTTTCTTATATGATTTTACAAGCCTTAGATTTTCTTCATCTATTTGAAACGAGAAATTGTACTTTACAAGTCGCGGGTTCTGACCAATGGGGTAATATTACCTCCGGGATTGAACTTATTAGAAAAAAACTTGATAAAACCGCGTATGGTATGGTTATGCCGCTTGTTACTGATTCTAATGGAGTTAAGTTTGGTAAAACTGAAGGTAATGCTTTATGGCTTGATATAAATAAAACCTCTTCGTATGCTTTATATCAATATTTAGTTAATCTTGAAGATTCGATGATTATTGATTATTTAAAAAAATTAACCTTTTTATCTAAAGAGGAAATTGAAGAATATGAACAAAAAAATAAAGAACATCCCGAATTAAGAGAAGCGCATAAAAGACTGGCTCAAGAAATTATTACGGATATTCATGGAGAAAAAGAATTTGCGAAAGCTCAAGAAATAAGCGAATCATTATTCTCGGATAAAATTTGGAATCTAAGTAGTGAAGATATTATTTCTAGTTTGCAAGATTTACCAACGTTTGCTTTAATGGAAGATACCAATATTCTAGATTTATTAGTAAATAATAATATTTGTTCTTCGAAAAGAGAAGCAAGAGAAATGGTCGCAGGTAATGCTATTAGTATTAATAATAAAAAGATAACAGATATTGATGCTAAAATTACTAAAGATATGGCAATTGATAAAAAAGTTATTTTAGTTAAACGGGGTAAAAAGAATTATTATTTAGGAATTTACTAAGAAGGCTTAAAAAAAGTCTTCTTTTTTTCAATTTTAAATGGTATGATGGTTTTTGCAGGAGGATTTTATGACACTCGATGTTTATTTAGACGAATCTGGTTCCATTCATAAAAATAGTAATACCCAGTTTTTTGCCGTCGGCGGATTCATGGTTATTGATAGTGATCGAAGAAAAATAATAAATCAATATAAAAGAACCGATAAATTAATTAAAGATAAAAGAAAGTTAAGTTTACTTTATGAGTTAAAAGCAACGGGTATGGAAAGTTATGAAAAACTACTTCATTTACAAGAAGCCCAAAGGATACCATCATTTTTAGGTTATTGTAAAGTATTTGATAAAACTTTAATGCAAAAAAGAATAATTACCTCCAATATTTTCTTTAATTATGCGGTAAAACTTTTGTTTCAAGATGGTCTTATGCCTTTACTATCTGATGTTAGAGAAACGATTGCCGTAAGACTCCATGTAGATAATAGAAATATAAGAGTAGGTGAACTTAATAATTTAGAGAATTATCTTAATACCGAATTTTGTTTAATGAATTATCACTTTAAAGTTAAATATTATGATAGTGCTACTAATTTTGGTATTCAACTTGCCGATTTAATTGTTAATACTTTTTATAATTATGCTAAGAATAAAGAGATGATTGAAGAGGTATATCGCCACCTTAATTTTCGTAAATTTCGGATTAGTTTCTTCCCGGGTTCGAAAATAAGAGGGCGAGTTAGTAAAATTAAAATTGACAAATTAAAAAATAATTGCTAGTATTTATTCAAGACCTAAGGAAGGTAGCTCAACGCTAAACGTAATTGTAAGTACGTTGCCCCTTAGGCATTTATTAATGCAAAAAATATCTTCTTTCATAAGATAAAGTGAAAGGAGATATTTTTATGTATAATTATCCAAATAGATTTACCCCTTATAATGATCGTCAATTTTTCTTTCCTTTTTTAACCGGAGCTTTAATTGGTGGTGCAGCCGTAGGCATAACTCGTCCCCGCCCAATATATAATGTTGCCCCTCAAGGACCAAGACCACCTTATTATGGGGGAGCCCCTTTCTATCAAAGTTCTTATAGTTACTACTATCCTTATTAGGTAAAACTACCATATCGCTCTAATTTTAAGATTAGGCCAAGAAATAAAAAATAACAAATAATGGTCGACCCTCCATAAGATAAAAAGGGTAAAGGAATGCCAATAATAGGTAAAAGGCCTAAATTCATCCCAATATTAATTAATTGTTGGAAGAAAAAAATACTAATAAAACTAATTAAAAATAGTTTTATTTTTTTGCCCCTGGTTTTGAGCAACCATTTAATTAAGGCTAGGTCCATAAAATAATAACATAAAAGAACAACAAAACCACTTAAAAGCCCAAAGTTACCAATATTATAAGCAAAGATAAAATCGGTGGGAGCCTCAGGAATATACAAACTAGTTTTATTAAAGCCGGTACCTAAAAGATGGGAGGAACCCATAACAATTAAAGCGTTTTCTAACTGATAAGAGTTTTGATTAGTAAATGTTAAGATCCTTTCCACCCGATAGAAAAAAGAAGTGCCAATCAAATGAATTAAAAGGTCTTGATTATTTAAATAAAGAAAAGTAAATGTGCCAATACCAATAGTTAAAATAAGTAAAATTGGCAAGAACCACCATTTACTAATAGGTAGGGCTAAAAGCAGAGCCCCCGCGATTAACATAAAGAAAATTATGGCCCCCGTATCTGGTTCTAAAAAAACTAAAATCGCGGGGATTAAAGTAAAAAGGCTTACCTTTAAAATTAACTTAAGTTCATCTTTTTTACTTTTTATATTGGCATTACCTAGCATATTAACTAAAAAGAGGGCTAAAGAAAGTTTCATAAGTTCACTGGGTTGAAAAGCAATGGGGCCAATTTTAAACCAAGCTCTAGCATTATTTACTTCGTGACCAAAAAGCAAAACTAAAATAAGTAATAAAACATTAATTAAATAAATGAAAAAACTATGTTTCATAATTTGCGAAATATTTATTTTACTAATTATAAAAAGAGAAATAAAACCTAAAACATACCAAAATATTTGTTTTATTAAGTGGTGAGTGTAACTATCATTAATTAACCTCGCATTATACATATTAAAAAAACTAATAAACATTATTATTAGTAAAGGAATAAAAAAATCTAAGTGATATTTTTTTACTATTTTCATATTTTTATTATGTGCCAAGATAAATAATTTATCATAAAATATTATGAGGTGGAAAGATGGATAAATTACCTAGTGTATTTGCAAATCCGATTAATAAGAAAATAAATAATGTGCAAGAGACTTTTTATAGCAGGGATACTCGAGAAGTAGATGTTAATCCTGCGAATATTAATAGTAAAATTAATGCGATATTTAGTGCCAAAGACCATGTTTATAAAAGTAAAGTAAGAATTACTTTTAAAGATAAAATAGTAGAAGAAGTAATTGTTGGTAAAACTAATCTTAATTTATTAACATTAGATGGCAAATTAATTAGAATAACGGAAATAATTGATATTGAGAAAATATAAAAAAAGTATATCATTTAATATCTTCGATATACTTTTTTAATGTCCGGGCATTTTTACCAAATATTATTTTTAATTGATTGTCTATTTCGACGATTCCTTTAGCGCCTAGTTTTTGAATAGCTTCTTTATCGGCTTTGGAAACATCTTTTAAAATTACTTTAAAACGACTCATATTATATTCGGTATTAATAATATTATCTTTACCACCTAGATAAGTAATTAATTTATTAGCTTCAACATTGAAATCTCTTTTCGTTAATTTAATAATGACTAATGAAATTATTACTAAAACGACAGCAATAATAATATATTCAACAATTCTTTCCATTTACTCACCTTCTTAATTATACTACATTTTTTGGAAATTTAAAACTTTTAACTACTAGCACGTATTTTTTAAAGAAACATAAATTATTAATGAGAATATATGAAAGGGTGAAAATTATGAATAATAATAACAATACAAATGAACAACAAGGCAATTGCATTAATGAAATATTATGTGTTATCTTAGTACTTCAAGAAAATGCTTGTCCGGATAATTGTCTTCAAACTTGTGATCGACCAGTTTTAGGTGGTGGGGCTAATTGCTTAATTTGTAATACTCGACCAGTAATGCTTTACACTTGTTGCGGAAACGGGGTACCTTGGAGTATGCCAATAAGTAAAGATTCAACTGAAAGTTGTGCTGGTGCCGGTCAAACAGCAACCTGTTCTAATGTCTTTCGGGTTGAAAAAATTGAAGGTAATTGCTGTACTTTTAGAGTTCTTGCAGACAATGATGATACCACGAGTGTATATCCATATGTAGCAACTAATGTCTTCTTTACAATGGATTGCAGTTGCTTATGTTCTATTAGATGTTTATCAGATACTTATGTTGATTGCCTTTGCTAATTAAAACCTCTTTGGAGGTTTTTTTCATGCGTTAATTTTTAAAAATGTGTTTAATTTACTAGACTTATTTCAGGTTTTTCTATAAAACGGGATTCCAAACGAAAATCAAGCACTTTATTTCATAACTTGATATTTAAAAATAAGGTGGTATAATGTAAACAACATAATTTTTCTTGATTTTGAAATTGTGCTTATAATATAATTAAAATAGAAAGAAGGCGGGATATATGGCAAATGTTAAAAAAGATTTTAGAAATACTAAACTAAAACTAAAAGTTAAAGAATTAATCAAAAAGTCTAAAAAATTAAATTTGATTAAACCACATACTGCAGCATTTGAAGATACCCCAACTAAATATGAACAACATAAAGGCAAATTAGTAGAATATAGAAAGTAGGTTAATATGAAATATGAAGTAGGCGATATTGTTTTTGTATCTAAATATAAGTATGAAAATGGTAAAAACGGAGAAAACCATTTATTTGTTATAATTGATGAAGATGAAAAACTTGTTCCAGCGGAATACTTTGGAATGATAGTTTCTTCAAGAATAGAAAAATCAAAAGAAAATTCAAATTTTAAGTTTAATGAACCACTAAAGAAAAATAATCGAAATAATTTAAATACTGATAGTATTGTAAAATGTGATTTAATTTACCAAATTCCTTTTGAAAATATTCAATTTAAAATAGGTCAAGTAGATATAGATGATTATATAAGATTTATGGATGCCTACAATGCTGCATTAAAAGAGATAGAAAATAATTTACAAAGTGCGTAATTATAAATCGTTCTTTCAAAATATTTTTCTAAAATTTAAATCAGGATAAGTTTAATGAAAGTGTAAAAAAAATTTCGAGTGTGACGCTCGAAAAATAGTCTGTGAAAAAGCTAAAGCTAAAGTATCAGAAAAGAAAAGCCATGAGGCTTTCTAAGGATAAAATGAGATTATTTATCGAATTTTATCTTATGTTCTGATATAATTAGTAATAAGGATGTTGATAGTATGAGTTTAAAAAAGTTATTTTGGCTAATTATTATCTTAGGTTTACTAGGAGGCGGCGGTTTTATCGCTTATCATTTTTATCAAGATGCTCACGCTTGGAAAGTAGTTATTGCTCTAGATGAGGTAAATGTTCGCGAAAACCATAATTTATATGAAAGAAAAATGGCAACGGTTTACGAAGACCAAACATTCAATGTTTTAGAACAATATTTAGATGATCCCCGTTATGTATGGTATAAAATTGAATATGAACATGGAAAAACAGGTTGGATTGCCAGTGGCCGAAATAATCCTTATGTTAAAGAAATAAATAGTCCGAATGCAACCGGTAATGAAGAAGGAAATACTTACGAATTAGATTATAAGAAACCAGTTATTAAGTTTGATGATAATTTATATGTTGTCTATGATATTAATAGTATTAGTTATAAACACTTAACGATAGAAGAGGATAGTGACTACACGATTGAACATAAAGTTTATTATGAAGAATTTCCCAAGGATAGTGATATTCCCCAATATTGGATTCAATATATTGTAACTGATGCTGCAGGCAATGTAGCTAAAAAGGTCCAACAAATTAAATTTGATATTGAACCTGACCGAAGTGAAGTATTAGATTTCGCTGATTTAGAAAGATAGATTATTCTGTCTTTTTTTAATTTCTAAAATAAGTTATAATGTTCATACTAGGAGGGTGTATGAAACAGTTAGTTTTATTTTTAGCATTAATTCTTTTTATTTTTCCTGTTGCCGCCGTTGAACTTGATATTTATAGTGAAAATGCGATTCTTTATAATATAGATGAAGATAAAATTTTATATGAGAAAAATAGTAGTGAAATTGTAGCGATTGCTTCACTAACTAAAATTATGACGGGGATAGTAGCTATTGAAAATATTTCTTCTTTAGATGAAGAGGTAACTTTAATAAATAGTGATTTTGCCACTTTAGTGGAAAATAATGCTTCGGTCGCGGGCTTTAGAGTCGGTCAAAAATTAACTTATCGGGATTTATTATATGGTTTGTTACTGCCTAGTGGTGCTGATGCGGCCCAAGCTTTAACTAGGTTGATCGCAGGTGGCCGAGATAACTTTGTTAAATTAATGAATGAAAAAGCTTTAGATTTAGGAATGGAAGCAACCCATTTTACTAATGAAACCGGCTTAGATGAAGAGGGTCAAACCTCAACAGTCAAAGATGTTGCTATTATGTTAAAGTATGCTTTAGCAAATCCTACTTTAAAAGAAATAATGATGACTCCAAGTTATAGATTAAGTGATGGTAGTAGAACTGTGTATAGTACTGTTTATAATTCCGTACATTCTCTAAATCAAGATTTAGATTATATTTTAGGTGGGAAAACGGGAACTACAAGTAAAGCTGGCAGGTGTCTTGCTAGTTTCGCTGAAATAGATGGAGTAGATTTTCTTTTGGTAACGGTCAGGGCGCCCCAAGGAAAAACACCTTTAAATGTTGTTGATGCCCAAACAATTTATAATTATTTTATAACAAACTATATAAATGTCTCTTTAATTAGCCAAGATGAGGTTTTCTTGAGTCTTCCAACTGAAGATGCGACTTTAAAAGAAGTAAGTTTTAAAGCTCCCGAGGAAATTAAAAAGTTTGTTCCTAAAGGTTATAACCAAGAAGATGTAAAGTTTAGTTATGAGGGTATTGATACCATTCCTTTTAATATGAAAACGGGAAGTAAGTTAGGTACTTTATCTATTTATTTCCAAGATGAAAAAATAAAAGATTATGCCATTATTTTAGATACGGCTTTAACTCTTGATATTGGGGCATTTGTAATGCATCATCCAGGAATTATAATTGGTAGCATTGTTCTTTTTCTTATCGTTATCTTAGTTATTATTAGATTTGCAACAAGAAGAAAACGAAAAAAGATGTAATGCTTTTTTTCTGTCTTAGAAAATGATATAATTAAAGAGATAGGAAAGATGGAGGAAGTAATGGATCTATTAGAGGGCCTTAATAGTAGGCAAAAAGAAGCAGTTGAACATATCGATGGTCCTTGTTTAGTTTTAGCGGGTGCCGGTTCAGGAAAAACTAAAGTTTTAACAACAAGGATTGCCGCCTTAGTTAATTCAGGTATTTATTCTTCCCATATATTAGCCATAACTTTTACTAATAAAGCGGCCAAGGAAATGAAATCGAGACTCGAAAATTTAATCGGGGAAAATTCGGCTTTCGTGGGAACTTTCCATGCTTTTGGTTTAAGAATTATTAAAGAAAATTATCAAGCTCTAGGTTTAACACATAATTTTACAATTTTAGATTCCGATGATGTTAGTACCATTATTAAAAAAATATTAAAAGAGCTTAATTATAATCCGAAAGAAATATCACCAGGGTATATCAAAAACCGTATCAGTTTTATTAAAAACGAAATGTTAACAACAGGCGAGGTAAATAAACTTTTTATTTCCCCCATGGATAAAATTGCGGCCGAAGTTTATTTTCGTTATGTTGCCACATTAAAGAAAAATAATACGGTGGATTTTGATGACTTATTAAAATTGCCGGTAGAGTTATTCATGGATAACCCCGATATCTTAGAAACTTATCAAGAAAAGTATCGGTATATCTTAATTGATGAATATCAAGATACGAATGAGGTTCAATATCGTTTAGCTTCTCTTTTAGCTAAAAAATATCGTAATATTTTTGTCGTTGGCGATCATAATCAAAGTGTTTATTCTTTTAGATGGGCTAATTATAAAAATATCTTAAATTTTGAAAAAGATTATCCAGATGTCGTAACAATAACTTTAAATCAAAACTATCGAAGTACGACAACTATTTTGGATGCAGCCAATAGTGTCATTAGAAATAATCCAGAAAGTAAAAAAATTGAATTATTTAGTGACTTAGGTAAAGGTTTACAAATAAAATATATGCGGTCTTATGACGAAAAGCATGAGGTAACTTTAATTGTTGAAGAAATAAAAAAATTGTTACAAAGTGGTTGTCATTATAATGATATTGCGATTTTATATCGAACTAATGGACAGGCCAGAATCTTAGAAGATGGGATGAATAATAATCGGTTTCCTTATCGGATTGTGGGAAGTTACTACTTTTATAAACGAAAAGAAATTAAAGATTTATTAGCCTACCTTAGACTTATATCCAACCCGGATGATGATGTTTCCCTTTTAAGAGTTATTAACGAACCTAAAAGAGGAATAGGAGCTAAATCGATTAGTAATTTGGCTAATGAAGCCACAATAAAAGGGACATCTATCTTTAATGTGCTATCATCGCCCAAAGAATTAGAATTTAAAAATATAATTTTAGAATTACAAGAAGACGCTAAAAACATAGATTTAACCGAATTAATTGATAAAGTATTAGAAAAATCAGGTATTAAAATTGAACTCGAAAATGATCCATCTCTAGATGCAGAAATTCGTTATGAAAACTTAAAAGAATTTAAAAGTATTACTGAAAACTATCAAAATGAAGTTGGTGGTGTTAACCTTGAAGACTTCTTAGATGAAATTAGTATTGTAAGTGATATCTCGGAACATAAAGATTTAAGTGATGCGATTACTTTAATGACGATGCATTCGGCGAAGGGCTTAGAGTTTAAATATGTTTTTCTAGCCGGTATGGAAGAAAATATTATGCCGCATAGTATGTCCTTACAAGAAGAAAATGGGCTAGAAGAGGAACGTCGTCTTTGTTATGTTGCCATTACGAGAGCAAAAGAACGGCTTTATATTACCAATGCCAAAAGAAGAATGTTATTTGGTAATACCCAAACTAATCCTCCATCACGGTTTATCGCGGAAATTGATAGCTCTTTAATTGATGCTGTTGCGACGGAAAAAGAAGAAAAGAGTATTAACAAAGAAGAATATTACAATACCGAAAATGGAGATTTTAGAAGAGGAGATATTGTTTTTCATCTTTCTTATGGCAGGGGTGTTGTTACCGATTTTGATGATAAATTTGTTACAATTGCTTTTAATAAAAGATTTGGTATTAAGAAAATATTAAGAAATTATAAAGGATTAAAGAAGGAGTAAAAATGGAGAAAACATTAGTTATATTAGCCGCGGGTATGGGTAGTAGATTTGGTGGCCTAAAACAAATTGAACCAGTAGGACCAAGTGGTGAGATTATCGCGGATTATTCAATATATGATGCCATTCAAGCAGGATTTACTAAAGTTGTTTTTGTCATAAAAAAAGAAAACTTGAATTATTTTCAAGAAAAAATTATTCCGAAATATCAAAATAAAATAAAAGTGGAATTTGCTTTTCAAAGTTTCGCTGGCCTAGAAGATAAAATTCCTGCATCACGCATAAAAATGCTCGGAACAGCGCATGCTTTATATTGTGCTAAAAGCGT
Organism: uncultured Bacilli bacterium; assembly: GCA_947627895.1. Classification (GTDB taxonomy): domain Bacteria; phylum Bacillota_I; class Bacilli_A; order RF39; family UBA660; genus Onthocola_B. The sequence continues at coordinate 2,969 of CANQXV010000021.1, read as the reverse complement.
TACCAATGAACCATTTGTCATGATTAACTCCGATGATTTTTATGGTCGTAGTTCGTATATCTTAGCTTCTCAATTTATTGATAAATCAACGGATCCCTATGAATATTTAACAATTAATTATCCTTACTCCGAAACTAAAAGTAAAAATGGTAAAGTAAATCGGGGCTTAGTTAAACTAAATGGGGATGAGGTAACCTCGATTGATGAATGTAGTATTGAAGAGATAGATGGGGTAGTTATAGCCACCCATAAAAATGATAAAACCCAAGAAGAAATCCCTGCGGATGCGCCAGTATCCATGAATTTTTTAGTATTTAAACCAACTATTTTTGAATTTATCAAACGGGATTTACAAATCTTTTTACAAAATGGTATTACCGAAGATAATGAATTGATCCTAACAGATGTAATTAAAAAATGCATCCAAAATAGAGAAATAAAATATAAGGCTGTAACTACGGACGCTAAATGGTTTGGCATGACTTATAAAGAAGATTTAGAAGATTTAAAACAAACTTTAAAGGAAATGATTGATGAAGGTATATATCCTGAAAAATTATGGGAGGAATGATAAATGAAACCTCAAGAAAGAATTGCGGAATTAATTGATATTTTAAATGAAGCATCATATCGGTATTATGTTTTAGATAACCCAACAATTACTGACCAAGAATATGATAAGTACTTACGCGAACTTATCAATTTAGAAGAAAAGTATCCCGAATATGCAAGGGAAGATTCGCCAACTAAAAGAGTCGGGGGTGCGGCGGTTGAAAAGTTCGATAAAGTTACGCATCAGACCCCAATGCTTAGTTTAAGTAATGTTTTTAATGAAGAAGAAATACGGGAATTTGATAAAAGAATAAAAAAAGAAGGGATTACACCTCAATATGTTTGTGAACAAAAAATAGATGGTTTATCTATATCCCTAATTTATAAAAATGGTCTTTTAGTTCAAGGGGTTACGCGTGGTGATGGCTTAACGGGTGAAGATGTAACCCCCAATGTTAAAACAATTAAAAGTATTCCTTTAAAATTAACGGAACCTATTGATGTCGAAGTAAGAGGCGAGGTTTTCATGCATAAGAAAACTTTAGCTAAATTAAATGAAGAAAGGGAAAAAGAAGGGTTACCAGCACTTGCCAATGTTAGAAATGCGGCCGCGGGTTCCCTAAGACAACTTGATAGTAAAGTTGCCGCCCAAAGAGAACTAGATACTTTTATTTATTATTTAATGGAACCCGAAAAGTTTGGCATTACGACGCATTATGATGCCATTATGTATTTAAGAAAATTAGGTTTTAAAACCATGAGTGAAACAAAATTGGTAAACGATATTGAAGGAGTTTTAACTTTTATTAAAAGACAATTAGAACTTCGACCTAATCTTAGTTATGAAATCGATGGTGTGGTAATGAAACATAATGTTTTCGCTGAACAATTAGAAATTGGCAATACCGCGAAATATCCTAAGTGGGCCACAGCTTATAAATTTCCAGCCGAAGAGGCTTTAACTAGGCTTAAGGATATTATTTTTACAGTCGGAAGAACAGGCAGAATTACACCAAATGCCGTCCTTGAACCCGTTATTTTGATGGGTTCAACAATATCGCGGGCTACTTTACATAATGCTGATTTTGTAACCAGTAAGGGCTTAAAAATTGGCGATATTGTTGCGATAAAGAAAGCGGGAGATGTAATTCCCGCGGTAACGGAAGCAATAATTTCCAGACGTACGGGCAAAGAAAAAGATTTTGTGATGATTAGTACTTGTCCTATGTGTGATACTTCTTTAGTAAAAAGAAGTGGTCAAGTTGATTATTTTTGTCCTAATGATACTTGTCCGGCCCGAAATATAAATAGTTTAATTCATTTTGTTTCGAGAGATGCTATGAATATTGAAGGCTTAGGTGAAGAAATCGTGGAAGAACTATATAATTTAGGTTTTGTGAAAAGAATACCGGACTTTTACGATTTAAAAAGTAAAAAAGATCAAATCTTAGAATTTGATGGCTATGGGGAACAAAGCATCAATAAAATTTTAGAAAATATTGAAGCCTCCAAAGAAAGAGGTTTAGCTAGAGTTTTATTTGCGATTGGTATTCCTGGCATTGGAAGTAAAACAGCCAAAGTTCTTGCTCATCGTTTTGGTAATATTGATGCTTTAATGAGTAGAAAAAAGGAAGATTTAGAGAATATCCCCGATATCGGTAACATACTAGCTACAAATATTTATGAATATTTTCAAACGCACCAAGATTTTATCACCGAACTTAAAAATATTGGTATAAATATGAATGAAGTTGGTGGTGAAAGAAAAGAAAACGAACTTATAACTAATAAAAAATTCGTTATCACCGGAACTATTAATGACTATACTCGAAATGAAATAAAAGAAATATTAGAGAGTTATGATGGGATTGTCAGTGAATCAGTTAGTAAAAATACCGATGTCGTTATTGTTGGTGATTCACCAGGTTCTAAATATGATAAAGCAGTAAGTTTAAATATAACAATTTGGAATGAAGATAAATTAAAAGAAATATTTGCTAATTTAGATAAGGATTAATAGTAAAAATAAATTAATCCTTTTTTAATGTCTAATTTTGCTATGTTTTGTCGAAAGTATTGAAAATGATTAATAAAGTATTTGTTACCAGTTAAGGGGCTCTACTTATTTTTTATGGGGTTTTGGTTAGGTATAAAAACTTAATTAAAATGAAGTAAGAGGTGAGTTAAGATGAAATTAGACTTTTGTTTAAAATTAGTTTTAGGATTATTTACTTTAGAAATTAGGGTAAATAAAAAGAAGACCCAAAGGGTCATCGAATAAAAAGTAGATGATACCTGTAATCGGTAACATCACTTATATTATAATACATAATTTTTCTTTTGTCTACTTTAGCGTATCACTTTGTTAATCCTTTTTTAAAATGATACCTTATCATTAATAGAAATGATACCAATAT